>CAZRFB010000401.1:0-1853 GCA_964599185.1 uncultured Rhodobacterales bacterium
GCCCAGCGGCGCGGAGGTGGCCAGCGCCGCTTCGCGCAGCGGATACGGCGCCGCGCCAGAAGGCGCTTCTGCGAAACCCACCCGCCACGGGCCGCCATCGGGCCGTCCGCCCAGCGCGCGGATCTCTCCGGTGTCGATCAGCGCGTCGGTCAGCCCCTCGGCGGCCAGCAGCGCCGCGACCCGGTCGGCGACGAAGCCTTGCGCGACGCCGTTCAGCGTCAGCGCCATGCCGGGCCGCGCGAAGGCGATGCGCCCGGCGTCGATCAGGACGCCCCCGAACCCCACCAGCCGCAGCGCCCGCGCCACCGCCGCCGCGTCTGGCGCCGCCCCGGCGGCGTAGGCCTGCGCGTGCAGCGCCCAGAGCGGCTGCACGGAGGGATCGAAAGCGCCGCCGGTGGCGCGGCGCAGGTCGGCGCACAGGCTCAGCAGCGCGACCATCTCCGGCGCCGGGCCGTCGAGGCGGCCGTCCCGGTTCAGCCGCGACAGGTCGCTGTCGGCGCGATACAGGCTGAACACGCCTTCCAGCCGGTCGATCTCCGCCCGCGCCAGCGCGATCAGGCGCGCGGCGTCGGGATGGTCGAGCGCGATGCTGGCGCCCGCGCCCATCGCCACCCCGCGCCACCGCGTGAGCGCCGACGCAGGCCGCGCCGCCGCCCCCGCCGCCAGCGCCCCCGCGCCTGCGACGATGCGCAGAAACCGCCTGCGCCCGGCGACGTGTCCAATGCTGCGCGCGCTCATGATCCATCCCCTCCCGCATCCGCGTCATCGACCGGCGCCAGCGCCAGTTCGGCGGGTATCTCGGCCAGCCGCATCACGGCGCCGCCGTGGGTCGCGGCGAAGGCGCGCGCGGCGGACTCCTGCGCGAAAGGCGCGAACTCCGGCGCGCCCATGCCGCCGGTGACGCGGCCGCCGACCACGAACCACGCCGTCGCCGCGTCGGTCCAGTTGTCGGCGCCCGGCGCCGCCCAGCTTGGCGCGGCGCCCATGTCGCTGACATAGACGACAGCGACCTCGGCGGTCTTCTCCGGCGATTTCAGGAACGCCACCGCGTCGCGCACCTGAGAAAACCACAGCGCGCCGGGCAGCCCGGCGAGATGCGCCTGCGCCTTGGGGCCGGGATGGTCGAGCACGGTCATCTGGCAGAAATAGCCCACGCCCTCCTCGGTCATCGCCAGCGGCGCGGGAACCGGCGCGGACGCGCGGTCGTCGTCGCAGGCCGCCAGCATCAGCAGCGCGGGCAGCAGCAGGCGTCTCATGGCTCGACCCTCCGGAACGCCGCCCAGGCCAGCGCGAGCGCAGCCAGCGGCCACAACAGCAGCGACGCCAGCGCAAGCGGGCCGCCCGCCCCCGCAGGCGCAAAGCCCGAGGCCAGCGCCGCCGCCTCGCCCTGCGGCAGGTTCACCAGGCGAAAGGCGTCGGCGGGGTTGGCGATCAGCAGCCACGGAAAGACGGTCCGCGTGAAGGCGCCGCCGTCGTCGGCGATCAGCGCGGCGAGCAGGCCAAGGTCGTAGAGCACCACCAGCACCAGCCACGCCCCCACCGCCAGCCCGGCGGCGACGCCCTGCTGGCGCGCGAGGCACGAGATCGCATAGCCCGCGCCCAGAAACGTCGCCCCCAGCGCCACGGCGCTTGCGCCCAGCCGCGCCAGCGCAACCCATCCGCCAGCCGACGCGCCGCCGAGCGTCGCCGCCAGCCCGCCCGCAACGCCGAAGCCCACCGCCACCGCAAGCGCCAGCGTGGCCAGATGGGCGAGAAACTTGCCCGCCAGCAGGGCCATGCGCGGCGCCGGATAGCTGAGCGTCAGCGCCAGCGCGCCGCGCTCCACCTCTCCCGCCACCGCGTCGAACGCCAGC
>CAZRFB010000402.1:0-5628 GCA_964599185.1 uncultured Rhodobacterales bacterium
GTCGATGTCTCCGTCGGTCCGGTCGAGCCGCGCAACCTGCCCGTCGATCCAGTCGGAGGGTATAACGCCCGCGTCGCTCAGCAGGAACCGATAAATGCGCTCCAGCAGCGCGGCGTGGTCGGCGGGCGCGCTCTTGCGGAAATCGGGGGTCTGGCACACGTCCCACAGCAGCCGCACCGCCGCGCCGCCGCGCGCGCGCTGCTGGATGTCGGGATCGGCCCACAGCGCGCGCAGCGCAACCATGTCCTCCGCCTCGCGCGCGCGCACCAGATTGGGGTTGGGCGCCTGCGCCTCAAGGCTGCGCAACAGCGCAGGCACCGCGCCCATGTCGAGCCGCGCGTTGCGCCAGTGCAGTTTCGGCGCCGGGTCGAAGCGGTGCGAGACGATGCGGTCGATGATGTCGGGGTCGGGCGCCGGGGCCTCGCCGGTCACACCGAAGGCGCCGTCGGCCAGATGCCGCCCGGCGCGGCCCGCGATCTGCGCCAGCTCCTGCGCCTCCAGCGCGCGGTGGCGGCGGCCGTCGAACTTGGAGAGCCCGGCGAAGGCGACGTGGCGCAGGTCGAGGTTCAGCCCCATGCCGATGGCGTCGGTCGCCACCAGATGCTGCACGTCGCCGTTCTGATAGAGCGCCACCTGCGCGTTGCGGGTGCGCGGGCTGAGCGCGCCGGTCACCACCGCCGCGCCGCCCTTCTGACGGCGAATCAGCTCCGCCAGCGCATAGACCGCCTCGGTGGAGAAGGCGACCACGGCGCTGCGCGGCGGCAGGCGCGAGATCTTCTTCGATCCGGCGTACTCCAGCTTGGAGAATCGCGGCCGCGTTACGAAGCGCGCCTTCGGGATCAGCGCGGCGATGCGGGCGCGCATGGTGTCGGAGCCGAGAAACAGCGTCTCCTGCGCGCCGCGCGCGCGCAACAGGCGGTCGGTGAAGATGTGGCCGCGATCGGGGTCGGCGCAGAGCTGGATCTCATCGACCGCCACGAACTCGGCGCCCCAGTCGAGCGGCATCGATTCGACGGTGCAGAGCACGTATTGCGCGCCTGCGGGGGCGATCTTCTCCTCGCCGGTGATCAGCGCGGCGGCGCGCGGGCCGCGCAGCGCCACCACCCGGTCATAGACCTCGCGCGCCAGCAGCCGCAGCGGAAAGCCCATCACGCCGGAGCGGTGCGCCAGCATCCGCTCGATGGCGTAGTGCGTCTTGCCGGTGTTGGTGGGGCCGAGCACCGCGATCACGGTGGCGTCGCGGTCGTCGGGGTCGCGAAAAGGCGCGTGCGGCGGGGCGGCGTTCATGGACGGGCCTTTCGCAGGCTTTCGGGCGCAGCCGCAAGTGCGCGGCGCAGCGTGGCGTCAGATGTCGCGCCCGTCCACGCCGGGGGCGAGCCGCTCAACCGCCTCGCGCGCGCCATCGAGATGGGGATTGAGCCGCAGCGCCTCGCGCTGGACGCGCAGCGCGCCCGCGTCCTCGCCGATGCGTTCGAGAATCACCCCCAAGCCCGTCAGCGCGCCGAAATGGCGCGGCTCAAGCATCAGCGCCTGCTGGATGTCGGCCACCGACAGCCAGAATTCATCCTGCAGGAAATGCGCGGTGGCGCGCGCGTTCCAGGCTTCGGCGAAATCGGGCGCCAGCGTGATCAGCGCCGAGAGATGCGCCACCGCCTTGTCGTATTCCTCCGCCTCAAGCGCCGCGCGCCCGCGCGACAGCAGGAAATCCATGCTGTCGGAGCCGGAGACGGACCAGATTTCGGCGATCCGGCGCTGGATCTGGCCGGGGTTCGGCGCGTTCTCCTCCGCCAGCGTGGCGAACAGCGCGTCGAGCGCCGCTTTCGGCGCGTCCTGCGTCCCCTGCGCCGCCTGCGGCGCGTTCTGCGTCCCTTGCGCCGCGCCCTGCGCGTCCTGCGCCGCGCCCTGCGCATCCCGCGCCGCGTCGGGCGCGTTCTGCTGCGCGAGCGCCGACCCCGCGATCAGCAGCAGAGGCGCAAGGTAGCGTCCGAGGGTGATTGCCAACATGATCCCAAGCCTTATCGTCCGCCGCAGACATCATGTGGCGCCTTGTCGGCGCGCAGCAAGGGGAATGCGACATGCTCGATCCGTTGGCCAAGGCGCTTGAGGCGCTGCGCGAAAAGACCAAGGGCGAAACGCTGGAGGGGTCGGTGAAGCTGGACTTCACCGATCTGGGCGCGCTGCGGCTGGATGAGAACGGCGCGCGGATGGACGACGGCGCCGACGCCGACTGCACCATCATCGCCGACCTCGAGACGTTTCGGAAGATGTTCGACGGCGATCTCAGCCCCACCGGCGCCTTCATGACCGGCAAGATCAAGATCGACGGCGACATGGGCGTGGCGATGAAGGTCGCGAGCCTGCTTGGCTGAACCGGGGCCGCTGGGCGCCGGGTCGTCGGCGCTGGCGCTGACGGCCTCGGACGGCGTGCGGCTGCGCGGCGCTGTCCTGCCCGGCGGCGAGCGCGGGCTTGTGCTGCTGTTGCCGGGGCGCACCGAGTTTTGCGAGAAATACGTGGGCGTCGCGGCGGAGTGCGCCGCGCGCGGCTTTGCGGTCGCCTCGCTCGACTGGCGCGGGCAGGGGGCGTCGGCGCGGCCCGTCGGCCACCCGCGCAAAGGCCATGTGGACGACTTTTGCGCCTTCCAGCGCGATCTCGCAGCACTGCTGGCGGCGGCGCCGGTGGCGGCGGCGCCGGGGCCGCGCGTGATGGTGGCGCATTCCATGGGCGGCGCCATCGGCCTGCGCGCGCTGGTGGACGGGCGGCTGACGGTGTCGGCGGCGGTGTTCTGCGCGCCGATGTGGGGGCTGGCGCAGGGCCGCGCGGTGGCCCTGGCGGGGCGGCTGATGGCGGAGGCGGCGGTGGCGCTGGGCCTCGGGCGCGGCTATGCGCCGGGCGGCGGCGACGCCTCCTACGCGGCGTCCGATCCCGAGCCGAACGTGCTGACGGCGGACCCGGAGCAGGCCGCATGGCTGGCGGCGCTGACCCGCGCGCACGCCGACAAGGCGCTGGGCGGGCCGACCTTCGGCTGGCTGCGCGCCGCCTATCGCGAGATGGCGGCGCTGGCGCCGCTGCGCTTGCGCGCGCCCGCGATGGCGGCGGTCGGCGGCGATGAGGGCGTGGTCTCGAAGGCGGCGATCCGCGCCCGCGCCGCGCGCGACGGCCTGCCGCTCACCGAGATCGCGGGCGGGCGGCACGAACTGTTCATCGAGACGCCGCCCCGGCGCGCGCGGCTCTGGGCGGCGATCGACGGCTTTCTCGCCGATCAGAAGCTCTGAAGCAGCGCCAGCGCCTGGGCGTGGATGCGGGCGTCGCCCGCCGCCAGCACCCGGCCGCCCTGCGGGCAGGGCTGGCCGCGCCAGTCGGTGATCATGCCGCCGGCGCCCTCGATCACCGGGATCAGCGCCTGCACGTCATAGGGCTGCAACCCCGCCTCGATCACCAGATCGACGCAGCCCAGCGCCAGCAGCGCATAGGCGTAGCAATCCATGCCGTAGCGGGTGAGGCGCGCGCGGTCGCGCACCGCCTCGAAGCCCAGACGATCCTGCGCGGTCCCCACTTCGGGATAGGTGGAGAACAGCGTGGCGTCCTCCAGCCTTGCGCAGGGGCGGGTGGACAGCGCGCGGGTCTGCGCGCCGCGCCGCCACGTGGCGGCGGACCAGCCGTCGCCGCACACGCCCTCGAACCGCTCGCCGGTGAACGGCTGGTCGATGATGCCGATCCGGGGCCGCGCGCCGTCGTTCAGCGCCACCAGAACGCCCCAGCTAGGCGCGCCGGAGATGAAGCTGCGGGTGCCGTCGATGGGGTCGAGCACCCAGGTGAGGCCGGAGACGCCGGGGGTCGCCGCCGCCTCCTCGCCCAGGATCGCGTCGTCGGGCCGACGGGCGCGCAACACGGCGCGCATCGCGGCCTCCACCGCGCGGTCGGCGGCGGTCACCGGGTCGAACCAGCCCGCGCCGCCCTTGTCCTCGACGCCGAGCGCCGGCGCGCGGAACCACGCGAGCGCGGGCGCGCGGGCGGCGTCCGCCGTCAGACGCGCCACATCCAGCAGCGCGGTGAGCGCGGCGTCGTCGAGCGTTGCGCCGTCGAGCGTTGCGCCGTCGGGGGCTGCGTCAGCGAGGGGGAGGGTCATGCCATGCTCCGTCGCCGCGTCAGAACGGCGATCAGAGTCGTGCGGCGCCGGTCGGCGTGCGTCAACCGGCGCCGCAAAGCCGCCTCAGGCTGCGGCGCTGAGGACGCGGGCGAGGTCGAACAGCCTGCGGCGCTGCTCCTCGGGGATCGCGTTGTAGGAACGCACCAGTTCGATCGCCTCGCGGTCCACCATCAGGTCGCCCAGATGCGCCGCCGCCGGATGCTCCGCCGTCTCGGCGCCGTCGATGCCCTCGAAGTAAAACGAGATCGACGTGTCCATCGCCTGCGCGATGTCCCACAGGCGGGACGCCGAAATCCGGTTCATGCCCGTCTCATATTTCTGAATCTGCTGAAACTTGATGCCGACGCGCTCACCCAGCTGCTGCTGGGTCATGCCCAGCATCCAGCGGCGGTGACGCACGCGCTTTCCGACATGCACATCGATGGGATGTTTCATTGGCCTCGCCCTCACAAAAAAAACATAATCAGTGATGCAAGCAGCGTGCCAGGTTCCGAAAGGGTGCTTTCTTAAAGAGTTAACGGCGCGAGAGTCGCGGCTGCGTCATACACGCTAAGGGCGTATGACCAACCTTGAGGGGCGAAGCGGCTGCTGGCGTTCGCCAGTTTACCGATTCGCCCTGTTCATCTTTCGCAAAACGCATCGCAAAATGCGAATCCACCGTCACCCATTCGCTTTTCGCGACTCGCGCTTGCGGTCGTTGGGGTCGAGCAGCCGCTTGCGCATCCGCAGCGACTTTGGCGTGACCTCAACCAGCTCGTCGTCGTCGATATAGGCGATGCATTCCTCAAGGCTGAAGCGGGTCGGCGTGGTCAGCGTCACCGCCTCGTCCTTGCCCGAGGCGCGCATGTTGGTGAGCTGCTTGCCCTTGAGCGGGTTCACCTCAAGATCGTTGTCGCGTGAGTGTTCGCCGATCACCATGCCCATGTAGATCTGTTCCTGCGGGCCGATGAACAGCCGCCCGCGATCCTCCAGCTTCCACAGCGCATAGGCGACCGAGACGCCGGTCTCCATTGAGATCAGCACGCCCTGACGCCGCCCCTGCATCGGCCCCTTCCACGGCGCCCAGGAGTGAAACAGCCGGTTGAGCACGCCGGTGCCGCGCGTATCGGTCAGGAACTCGCCATGATAGCCGATCAGCCCGCGCGAGGGCACATGCGCCACCAGTCGGGTCTTGCCCGCGCCCGCCGCGCGCATCTCGACCAGATCGCCCTTGCGCTGCGCCAGTTTCTCGACGACCGTACCCGCATAGGGCTCGTCCACGTCGATCACCACTTCCTCGATCGGCTCCAGCTTCTGGCCGTTCTCCTCGCGCATCAGCACGCGGGGGCGGGAGATCGAGAGCTCGAAGCCTTCGCGGCGCATGTTCTCGATCAGCACGCCCATCTGAAGCTCGCCGCGCCCGGCGACCTCGAACGCCTCGCCGCCGGGGGTTTCCGAGACCTTGATCGCGACGTTGCTCTCGGCCTCGCGCATCAGCCGG
>CAZRFB010000403.1:0-6563 GCA_964599185.1 uncultured Rhodobacterales bacterium
GCAGGCGCTGACCCGCCCGAACGACATGGGTGAGAAAGCGCGGCTGATGCGCCTGCTGGATGACGGGCGGGAGGGCTGAGGCGATGAGCGCGGCGCATGATCAGGTGGTCGAGCAGGCGCTGGCGTGGATCGACGCGGGCAAGCGCGCGGCGCTGGCCACGGTGATCGAGACCTGGGGCTCGGCGCCGCGCCCGGTCGGCTCGCAGCTGGCGATCTCGGGCGACGCGGAGCTGGCCGGGTCGGTCTCCGGCGGCTGCGTCGAGGGCGCGGTGGTCGCGGAGGCGCTGGAGGCGCTGGAGGACGGCCGCCCCCGTGTGCTGGAGTTCGGCGTCAGCGACGATCAGGCGTTCGCTGTGGGCCTCGCCTGCGGCGGGCGCATCCGGGTGATGGTTGAGCCGATCGGCGTGGGCGCGGGGCCGCAGGTCCAGACGCTGCGCGACGTTGCGGCGGCGCGGGCGGCGCGCAAGCCGGTCGCCTATGTGGTGGATGTGGAGAGCTGGGACCGTCTGCTGCTTGACGGCGCCTGCGGCCGCCCCATCGGCGACGCGGTGCGGGAGGCGTTTCGCGCCGACCGCTCGGGCTTTGCGCCGCTGGAGGATGGCCGCTGGTTCATGGCGGTGCACAACCCGCCGCTGCGCATGGCCGTCGTCGGCGCGGTGCATATCGCGCAGCCGCTGATGATCATGGCGCGCGAGACCGGCTATGACGCCACGCTGATCGACCCGCGCGAGGCCTTCGCCACCGAAGCGCGTTTTCCCGGCGCCGCCATCACGCACGACTGGCCGGACGCGGCGCTGGCGGCGCTGGGGCCGGACGCGCGGACGGCGGTGGTGACGCTGACCCACGATCCCAAGCTCGACGACCCCGCGATCATGGCGGCGCTGCGCTCGGAGGTCTTTTATCTGGGCTGCCTCGGCTCGACCCGCACCCACGCGAAACGGGTGGCGCGGCTGACCGACGCCGGGTTCACGCCCGCGCAGATCGCGCGCATCCACGCGCCGGTGGGGCTGGACATCGGCGCCAAGTCCCCGGCGGAGATCGCGGTGTCGATCATGGCGCAGATCACCGAGCGTTTGCGCCGCCCGCACCGGGACGCGCAGGCGGCGGCGTGAGGTTCGGCGCCGTCCCGCTGGAGGACGCCGAGGGCGCGGTGCTGGCGCATTCGCTGGCGCTGCCCGGGGGCAGGCTCAAGAAGGGCAGGCGGCTGAGCGCGGCGGACGTGGCGGCGCTGCGCGCTTCGGGCCGGGCGCAGGTGATCGCGGCGCGGCTGGACGCGGAGGATCTGGAGGAGGACGCGGCGGCGGCGCAGGTGGCGGCGGCGCTGGCGGGCGACGCGGGCGCGCGCGGCCTGTCGCTGTCGGCGCCGTTCACTGGGCGGGCGAATGTGTTTTCCGCTGTGGAGGGCGTGCTGCGCGTCGATGCGGCGGCGGTGGCGGCGGCGAACGCGCTGGACGAGGCGGTGACGGTCGCCACGCTGCCCGACTACGCCCGCGTCACGCCGCGCCAGATGGTGGCGACGGTCAAGATCATCCCCTACGCCGCGCCGCGCGCGGCGGTCGAGGCGGCCTGCGCGGCGCTGGCGGGGGGCGTGGCGCTGCGCGCGCATCCCGTGGTTTTGCGCAGCGCGGCGCTGATCCTGACCGCGACGCCCGGCATGAAGCCCGCGCTGCTCGACAAGGGCGCCGAGGCGGTGCGCACGCGGCTGGCGGCGCTGGGCGTCGCTGACGTGAGCGAGACGCGCGTGGCGCATGAGCAGGGCGCGCTGGCAGCGGCGCTGGCGGCGCAGAGCGCCGGGATCACGCTGATCCTGACCGGCTCGGCCACCTCGGATCGGCGCGACGTCGGCCCGGCGGCGCTGGTCGCGGCCGGCGGCGCGGTGGCGCGGTTCGGGATGCCGGTCGATCCGGGCAACCTGCTGTTTCTGGGGGAGCTTTCGGGCCGCCCGGTGCTGGGCCTGCCGGGCTGCGCGCGCAGCCCGAAACTCAACGGCGCCGACTGGGTGCTGGAGCGGCTGGTCTGCGGCCTGCCGGTGAGCGGGCCCGACATCGCCGCGATGGGGGTGGGCGGTCTGCTCAAGGAGATCGCCTCGCGCCCTGCGCCGCGCGTGGGTGAATCGCACGCGCCGCGCAGGCCGTTCGTTTCGGTCGCGCTGCTGGCGGCGGGCGCCGCGCGGCGGATGCGCGGGCGCGACAAGCTGATGGAGAAGATCGACGGCGCCCCGCAGATCGCGCGCGCGGCGCGCGCGGCGCTGGCCAGCCGCGCCGATGAGGTGGTGGCGGTGCTGGGGCCGGACGACGCCGCGCGCCGCGCCGCGCTGGCGGGGATCGGGGTGCGCATCGTCGAGAATCGGGTGGCGGCGGAGGGCATGGCGTCTTCGGTGCGCGCGGGGCTTGGCGCGCTCGATGCGCAGGCCGACGCGGTGATCCTGGCGCTCGCCGACATGCCGGAGATAGGCCCCGCGCATTTCGACCGGCTGATCGCGGCGTTCGACCCGGAGGAGGGCCGCGCCATCTGTCGCGCCGCGACCGAAAGCGGCGCGCCCGGCAATCCGGTGCTGTTCGGGCGGCGGTTCTTCGAGACGCTGGCGCGGCTGGAGGGCGATCAGGGCGCGCGGGCGCTGCTGGCTGAGCACGCCGATCTGGTGGAGATGGTGGCGACGCCCGGCGAAGGCGCGGCGGTCGATCTCGACACGCCCGAGGCCTGGGCGGCGTGGCGCGCGGCGCGCGCCTCAGGAGCCGGGGATGCGCAGGGTCTGCGCGCGCGCCCCGTCGCGTAGCTGCACGCTGTCGGGGCCGATGGCGCTGACCGTCCACGCCGCCACCCGGTCGCCCTGCCGCACGGTGCGCAGCGCGCCCTCATCGGTGCGGATCAGCGCGCGGCGCGTGTCCGCTCCGCCGAACACGCCTATCAGCAAGGGCGCGTCGGCCGAGACGGCGGCCGGGATGGTCGCCGCAGCCTGCACCGAGCGCGGACCGCTGGCGCGGGGCCGCACCCCGGCGCCGGGTTGCAGCGCCGCCGCCTGCTGCGCCGGGCGCTCCGCGCGCGCCTTGGCGGCGAGCCGCGCCGGGCGGGGCGCCGGGCGCGGCGCGCGCACCCTTGTCTGCGCCGCCGGTTGCGCGGCGCGCGCGGCCTCGCGCGGCGCGGCGTCTCGCGAGGCTGCGCGCGATGCGGGGCGGGGGGCAAGGCGCGGGGCCTCGGCGACCCTCTGGCCATCCGCAACCGCAGGCCGCGCCGCCTGTTCGGGCGAGGGCGCCGCCAGCGATGGCCCACAGGCGAGAGCGGCCAGGCTGGCGGCGCCGACGATGGCGGCGATCACGGTGCGCGCGGGGGCCATGGCGCATGTCTCCGGCGTAAGGAATATCATGAATGTTACAGGCGATCAGGCGAAGGGGTAAAGACCAATGGCGAATTTCGCCGCCTTGCCCCCGCCGGATTTAACCGCCAAGTCCGACGCGTGTTTGATTGGAAGGGATCGGCGATGCTGAAGGCGATGACGGTGGCGGCGGCGTTGGCGCTGGCGGCGGCAGGCCAGGCTGTGGCGCAGCAGGGGGCGGCGCCGCAGGAGGCGCGGGTTCTGTCGGTGACGGGAACCGGATCGGTCTCCGCAGCGCCCGACATGGCGCGCGCGACCTTTGGCGTGACGGCGCAGCGCCCGGAGGCGTCGGCGGCGTTCAGTGCGGTCGCGCAGGCGATGACCGATGTGCTGGCCGCCGTCGCCGCGGCGGGCGTGGCGGCGGCGGATGTGCAGACCGTCGCCTTGAGCCTGTCGCCGGTCTATGGCGGCGGCGGCGACGCGCCGCTGCGTCTTGAGGGCTATGCCGCGCGGCAGCAGGTGGCGGTGACGGTGCGCGCGCTCGACGCGCTGGGGCCGCTGCTGGACGCGGCGGCGCGCGCCGGCGCCACCGATTTTGACGGCGTCGGCTTCGACGTCGCCGACCGCAAGACGCTGGAGGACGCGGCGCTGGCGGCGGCGCTGGCGGACGCCGCGCGCATCGCCGGGCTGATGGCCGAGGGCGCGGGCGTGCGGCTGGGCGCGCCGCTGTCGATCACGCTGGGCGGCGGCGGGCGGCCCGAGCCGCAATACCGCATGTCGGCGATGGAGGCGGCGATGCCGCTTGCGGCCGGGTCGATCAGCGTCTCGGTCAGCGTCGCGGCGCGCTACGCCATCGACTAGCCGCCACAGACGAAAACGGGCCGCGAGCGGCCCGTTTTCCTCAGCGCGATCACGCCCGAATCAGGCGGCGTCGGCCATGCTGCTGTCGCTGTCGTCGTTCAGACGCAGCGCGCTGGAAACCCGCTCGCCGCGCTGGACAAATGCCGCGAGGCCCTTGACGGCGCGCTCGGTGGGGTCGATGCCTGCGCAAGAGAGCACGAGACGACCGTCCTTGCTGCGCGCCCAGCGGGTGACGCTGTCAACGCCCATGCCCTCGCCAAGTTTCTTCTCGTCGCGCACAGCGTCGTCAAGCACCGCGAGAACCACGGCGCTGAAAAGCTTGCGGGCACGGTCGCCCTGAGCCTGACCCCAGGCGAGGGCGTCCATTTCATCGAACATGCGTCGTCTCCATCTGTCGGCGCGCACCCGCGCAGCCTGACGTTTTGTTATGCTGTTGCGACACTATATGCCGTCGCAGGAGCGTCATGTCATCCTGTTTCTTGCAAGGCCGCCATGCAATCAGCGCAACGATCTCGTGATATTTTTGTCGACGACGCCAAATCATGATCAGGTGACGCGCATTTGGTGCATTACCTTGCGTCATGGCGCCTGTGAGAGGAGCAGTTGGCGTAAATGTGACCGTGTAAGCGGCGGATGCGCGATTTCGTCGCGATGCGCGCTTGACGCCCGGCCCTCGCGTTGATTTGGTCGGGGTCATGAACCGTGATGGGTTCGATCAACGAAACCGATGGCGAACGCCACGGCGCCCTCTTGGCGCATGACAGGGAAACGACATGATGAAAACCAGAGTTCTGCTTGGCGCGCTGACGGTCGCCGCGCTGGGTGCAGGCGCGGCTGCGGCCGGAACGCTTGACGATGTGAAGGCGCGCGGGGCGCTGCATTGCGGCGTCTCGACCGGCGTCGCCGGTTTCTCCTTCACCAACGCGGCCGGCGATTGGGACGGGTTCGACGTGGCGGTATGCCGCGCCGTGGCCGCCGCGATCTTCGGCGATGCGACCAAGGTGCAGTTCACGCCGACCACCGGCAAGACGCGCTTCACCGCGCTGACCTCGGGCGAGGTGGACATTCTTGCGCGCAACACCACGTGGACGTTCTCGCGCGACACCGACCTGAAACTCGATTTCGTCGGCGTGAACTACTACGACGGCCAAGGATTCATGGCGCCGAAATCGCTGGGCGTCACCTCGGCCAAGGAACTCGACGGCGCCACGGTCTGCATCCAGACCGGCACCACCACCGAGCTCAACCTCGCCGATTTCTTCCGCGCCAACGGCATGAGCTATGAGCCGGTGCCGATCGAGACCAACGCCGAGGCGCAGCAGAAGTATCTCTCCAGCGCCTGCGACGTCTACACCACCGACGCCTCCGGCCTCGCCGCGACGCGCTCGACCTTCGAGACGCCGACCGACCACGTCATCCTGCCGGAGATCATCTCCAAGGAGCCGCTCGGTCCGCTGGTGCGCCATGGCGACAGCGAGTGGGCGGACCTGGTTCGCTGGGTGTTCAACGCCATGGTGATCGCCGAAGAGCTGGGCGTCACCTCCGCCAACGTCGCCGAACTGGCGGCGGCGCCGCAGGCGAACCCGGAAGTCAACCGTCTGCTCGGCACCGAAGGCGAGTATGGCAAGATGATCGGCCTGTCCAACGACTGGGCGGTGAAGGTGATCGGCGGCGTCGGCAACTATGGCGAGGTGTTTGATCGCTACATCGGCGAGCAGACGGCGGTGGGCCTGTCGCGCGGCCTGAACGCGCTGTGGACCAACGGCGGCATCCTGTACGCTGCGCCGTTCCGGTGATCTGACCCACCGTGATCGGGCGGGCGCGCCGCTGGGGCGCCCGCCCCCTCATTCAGCAATCCACGAGGGTCGCGCCCATGAGCGTTGCAGCCGCGCCGCCGCGCGAGTCTTTCCGCATCGATATGCTATGGAACGACGCGCGCTATCGCGCCAGTTTCATCCAGATCATCGCGCTCATTCTGGTGATGCTGGGCGCGTCATGGCTGGTGAACAACGCGATCAGCAACCTTGCCGCGCTGGGCAAGACCTTCAGCTTCGGCTTTCTGTCGCAGCCTGCGTCCTATGACATCAACCAGCGGCTGATCGACTACACCTCGCGCTCAACCAACGCCCGCGCGGCGCTGGTTGGTATTCTCAACACGTTGCTGGTGGCGGCGATGGGCGTTGTAACCGCCACGGTGATCGGCGTGATCGCGGGCGTGCTGCGGCTGTCGAAGAACTGGGTCGTCTCCCGGCTGATGATGATCTACGTCGAGGGCTTTCGCAACGTGCCGCTGCTGATCTGGATCCTGATGATCGCGGCGGCGGTGAACGAGAGCTTTCCCGCCCCGCGCCAGGCCGCGCCCAGCCTCGGCGGCGCGCTGGTGGCCACC
>CAZRFB010000404.1:0-4462 GCA_964599185.1 uncultured Rhodobacterales bacterium
TCACACGCCGAGATTGCAAACCGGCAACTGGCGCGAGGAATGGGACGCCTTTCCCTGGCGCGGCGACAACGCCGACGCGGAACGCTGGCGGCGCGGCATGACCGGCGAGCCGGTGATCGACGCGGCGATGCGGGAGCTTTACGTCACCGGACGGATGCACAACCGCGCGCGGATGCTGGTCGCCTCCTACCTCTGCAAGCACCTGATGACGCACTGGAAGGTCGGCGAGGCGTGGTTTCGCGAGACGCTGACCGACTGGGACCCGGCCTCGAACGCCATGGGCTGGCAATGGGCGGCTGGGTCGGGGCCGGACGCGGCGCCGTTCTTCCGCATCTTCAACCCCGCGACGCAGGCGGAGAAGTTCGACCCCCGGCGCGCCTATCGCAGCCGCTGGGTGGCGGAACTGTCGCGCGCGCCGGGGACGGATGCGCTGAGTTTCTTCGACGCGGCGCCCGCGTCCTGGGGTCTTTCGCCGCGCCAGCCCTACCCGGCGCCGCTGATCGCGCTTAATACAGGGCGCGAGGCGGCGCTGGACGCCTACAAGGCGTTGCGCGCCGCCGTCTGAGGGGGAGATTTCCAACGGTGAAGATTGCTGTGATCGGTTCCGGCGCCGCAGGTCTCGGCGCCGCGCTTGCGCTGTCCGACTCCGCCGACGTGATGCTGTTCGAGCGCGACGCACGCTTCGGCGGCCACGCCAACACCGTCGAGATAAACCACACCGGCGCGGCGATGACGGTGGACACCGGCTTCATCGTCTATAACGACCGCAATTATCCCAACCTTGCGGCGCTGTTTCAGCATCTGGGCGTGGCGACGAAATGGTCGGACATGTCGTTCGGCTTCTCACTGGGCGATGGGCGTCTCGAATACGCCTGCGACAGCCCCGACAAGGTGTTCGCCCAGCGCCGCAATGCGTTCAATCCGGTTTTCGTCTGGGGGTTTCGCGAGGTGCTGCGCTTTTGCAAGGTCGCGCCGCGCGATCTGGCGGCGGGGCGCGCGGCGGGCCTGTCGCTGGGCGGCTGGCTGGCGGAACGCCGGTTCTCGACGTGGTTTCGCGAGCGGTTCATCCTGCCGATGGGCGGCGCGATCTGGTCCACGCCGACCGACCGGATGATGGCCTTTCCCGCCGAAAGCTTCCTGCGGTTCTTCGCCAACCACGACCTCTACACCGGGCTGGACGCCGCGATGCGCTGGCGCACGGTGGAGGGCGGCTCACGCGAATATGTCTCCCGCGTGATCGACCGGTTGGGCGCGCGGGCGCATTGCGGCGTCGGCGCGGCGGCCGTGACGCGGGCGGGGGGCAAGGCGCATGTGCGCTTCGAGGATGGCTCGGAGGGCGCGTTCGACCATGTGATCCTCGCCGTGCACGGCCCGCAGGCGCGCGCGTTGCTGACCGACCGCGACGCGGAGGAGGACGCGGCTCTGGGCGCCTTCCGCACCGCCGCCAACCGCGCGATCCTGCACCGCGACGCCCGCCTGATGCCGAAGCGGCGCAAGGTGTGGTCGAGCTGGAACCTGATGAGTCAGGGCGCGGGAGACAAGGGCCGCCCGGTTGCGGTAAGCTACTGGATGAACCGTCTGCAAAGCCTCGACCCAAGCCGCGACCTGTTCGTGACGCTGAACCCGCATATCGAGCCGGAGCCTGAAAAGGTGTTCGCCGAATTCGCCTACGCCCACCCGCTTTACGACGCCCATGCGTTCGAGGCGCAAGGCGCGATGGACGCGCTTCAGGGGCGCGGCGGGGTGTGGCACGCGGGCGCGTGGCTCGGCTACGGCTTTCACGAGGACGCCCTGCGTTCGGGCGTGCGCGTGGCGGCGGCGCTGGGCGCGCGGCCCGATTGGGTGCGCGACGCAGGCGCGCCGATGGCCTCGCCGCTGGCGGTGGCGGCGCAGTGAGCGGGGCGGCGGCGAGCGCGGGCGCAGACCCCTTCGCGCCGCGCCTTTACGACGGCGACGTGATGCACATGCGGCTGCAGCCGTTCGGCCACCAGTTCCGCTATCGCGTGGTGTCGCTGCTGCTCGACATCGACCGGCTTGACCAGACGGCGCAGGGGTTGCGGCTCATGTCGCTCGACCGCTTCAACGTGTTCAGCTTCCGCCGCCGCGACCATGGCGCGCGCGACGGCGCCGATTTGCGCCCCTGGGTCGAGGCGCGGCTGTCGGCGGCGGGGCGGCCCCGCCCGGCGCGGGTGATGTTGCTCGCGATGCCGCGCATGTTCGGCTACGCCTTCAACCCGCTGTCGGTGTTCTTCTGTTACGGCGTCGGCGACCGGCTTGAGAGCGTGATCTACGAGGTGAAGAACACGTTTGGCGACCAGCACCCTTACGTTCTGCCCGCCGAACCCGGCGCCGACGGCGCGGTGCGCCACGATCAGGTGAAGGAATTCTTCGTCTCGCCGTTCATCGGCATGGACCAGACCTATCGCTTCACCATCCGCCCGCCCGGCGCCCGCCTTGCGCTGCGCATCAAGCAGGCCGACGCGCGCGGCGACTATCTGATCGCCACCCAGTCCGGCGCCGCCCTGCCGCTGACCGACGCGACGCTGGCGCGCATTGCGCTGCGCACGCCTTGGGCCATGCTCAAGGTGATCGCCGCGATCCACTGGCAGGCGCTGCGGCTGTGGCTGAAGGGCGCGAAATTTCTGGGCTATCCGGGCGAGGATCGCGTGATCCAGCCCGCCGACAGCAGGCGACAGGCCGCGCAGACGGCTTCAGGGAGCACGACATGAGCCTGATATCCATGGATGGCGCGCCACGATGGTTTCACACGGTGTTCTCCATCGTCGGCGCCATCCACACCGGCGCCCTGACCTTCGTGATGCCCGACGGGCGCGAATATCGCGCGCAGGGCGAGAACCCCGGCCCTGAGGGCGTGGTGGTGGTGCGCGACCCGCGCCTGTTCTGGCGCATGATCCGCGACGGCGAACTGGGCTTCGCCGAGGCCTACATGGACGGCTGGTGGGACACGCCCGACCTGCAGGCGGTGCTCGACGCCGCGCTGATCAACAACGACACCGTGGCGCGCGGCTTTGGCGGGCGGACGCTGACGCGGCTGGTGGAGCGGCTGCGCCACCTGATGAACCGCAACACCCGGCGCGGATCGGCGCGCAACATCTCCCGCCACTACGACCTTGGCAACGACTTCTACGCCAAGTGGCTGGACGAAAGCATGACCTACTCCTCCGCGCTGTTCCAGCGCCCCGACGAAAGCCTGCCGCAGGCCCAGCGCAACAAGTATGCCGCGATCTGCGACCGGATGGGCGCGCGCCCCGGCGACCACCTGCTGGAGATCGGCTGCGGCTGGGGCGGCTTCGCCGAATACGCGGCGGGCGAGCGCGGCGCCCGCGTCACCGGCCTCACCATTTCACGCGAACAGCACGATTTCGCCAGGCGCCGCGTGTTCGAGGCCGGACTGGCGGAGCGGGTCGAGATCGTGATGCGCGACTACCGCGACGAGCGCGGAAATTATGACGGCGTGGCGTCGATCGAGATGTTCGAGGCGGTGGGCGAGAAATACTGGCCGGTCTATTTCGACACCGTGCGCGAGCGGCTGAAACCGGGCAGCCAGGCGACGCTGCAGATCATCACCATCGCCGACAAGTGGTTCGACGGCTATCGCGAAGGCGCCGACTTCATTCAGAAATACATCTTCCCTGGCGGCTTTCTGCCCTGCCCCAGCGCGCTGAAGGCGCAGACCGGGCGCGCCGGGCTGGAGTGGGTCGAGAGCCACGAATTCGGCCAGAGCTATTCCGACACGCTGCGCCGCTGGCGCACCAAGTTCAACGGCGCCTGGGCCGAGATCGCGCCGATGGGGTTTGACGAGCGGTTCAAGCGGATGTGGAACTTCTACCTCGCGGTCTGCGCGTCGTGCTTTCTGGCCGAGACGACAGACGTGACGCAGGTGACGCTGCGCCGTGCATCGGCCTGAGCGCGCCCGCGCCGCCGCGCTGTTCGCGCTGGCGGGCATGGGCGCGGCGGCGCTGCATGTGACGCTGGAGACGCCGGGGGCGTTGCGCGACTGGCGCCAGACCCTGCCGCTGGCGGCGGCGCTGGGCGCAGGCCTCGGCTGGGTCGCGGCGCCTGAGAGCGCCGTGCGCGGCGCGCTGACGGCGGCGGGCGGCCTGATCGCCTTCGCCGCGCTGTTCGCACTGGGCCATGCCGCCATATCGGGCGGCGGCGCGACGGCGGCGTTCCTTGCTGCGACGGCGGCGCTGAGCGGGCCTGTCGGCGCCGCCGCGCTGGCGCTGGGGGCGCTGGCGGGGTGGATGGCGGGGCGTATCGGCCCATCTTCGCGCTGAGCAATTCCGGAGGCCCCATGACGCTCGGCGCCCGCGCCCTCGCCGCCTACGCCGCGCCCGCCGTGGCGCTCGCGGCGCTGTATTTCCCGGTCTATGTCTATGTCGCGCCGTTCTACGCAGGCGAGCACGGCGTGGCGCTGGGGGCGCTGGGCGGGCTGTTCATC
>CAZRFB010000405.1:0-4159 GCA_964599185.1 uncultured Rhodobacterales bacterium
CTGCATCGCGCGGTCGCGCAGCACGAAGTCGAGCATCCTTGGGCTGAGCTGCTGCGCCGTGATCGACAGCGCGACGAAAGAGATCGAGAACACCATGGTCGCCACGGTCATCACGCCGCCCGCCACGGTCGAGAGCACTGCGCGGGCGCCATCCTCCTCGATCACCGCCAGCGCCGCCAGCGCAGACGCCGGAAGCGCCGCGCGCGGGGTGAAATGGATCGCCGCCACGGCGCCGGGCCCGAGCATGGCGAGCATGAGCGGCACGGTCCAGAACCCCTCGAACGCCCGCCGCAGACGGTCGGGCAGAAGGCGGGCCAGCAGCGGGGCGAGGCGGGCGAGCATGGGCGGATCCTGGGCGAGAGGGCGGCGCGTGCGGCGGTCCGGAGGATCGTTGCGGTTGCGGTCTCAGCGACCGCTCGCGACCTTTTCAGCCAGCCACGCCTTGATCAAAGACTGATAGGGAACATCGCGCCTATTCGCGGCGATCTTGATCTGCTCAAGCAGGGCGGTCGGCAGCCTGAGCGAGATCGCGGTGGACGTCGGCTTGAGGTTGGGCAGGCGCACCCGCCGCGCGGCGCTCCAATCGACATAATCGGCGGAGTCGGTCTTTTCCCAGAAGGCGCGCTCGTCGGCCTCGGTCGCGAACACCGGGGGGGTCTTGTCAGGGCTGGCCATAGATCGCTCTCTCCTTGCGGCTCATGTCACGGGCGGAGCTCACCCTTATCAGCGCGCCGTCGCGTCTCAGGGTGAAGGTTATGTGCAAAAGACGCTTTGCATCGGTGCGACCCAGCGCATGAAACCGCGCCTCCGCGATGCTGTGCTTCGCGTCGCCCGCCACGATGAGCGGTTCGTTGAAAAACACCTGTTCTGCTTCGCCCTGGCTGACGCTGTGTTTCGACGCGCTTTTGCGGTCATTGCCGTCATCCCACTGAAACCCGATGATCTTCGCGCGATCAAGCATGAATGTATATTACCATGATATACACTCCGATCAAGGCCGATGGCGGGGCGCGCTATTGGGGCGGTCATCACCCGGTTTTCCCGGCCTCCGCCATCAGCGCGTCGGCCTCCTCGGCCAGCAGGCGGTCGTCGGCGCCGCCCGCCACCCGCTCGCGCCCCATCTCCATCATCAGCGGCGCGGCGAGCGGCGTGACGCGGGCGGCGCGGATGTGGCGGATGCGGCCGCCGATGCGCGCCAGCATCGCCTCGATGCGGGCGAAATCCACCAGCCCGCGCTCCGCCTCCGCCCGCGTGATGTCGAGCATCAGGTGGCCGGGGTCATACTTGCGCAGCACGTCGTAGAGGATGTCGGAGGAAAACGTCGCCTGCCGCCCGGATTTCACCATCCCCGGCAGGCGCCGCTCGATCAGCCCCGCCACCACCGCGCCCTGCCGGAAAGCGCGCTTCATCAGCGAGGACTCAAACAGCCATTGCTCCAGCCCCTCGCGCAAACCCTCGGGGGCGAACAGCGGCGCGGGGTCGTCCACGGGGTCGAGGCTCCAGACCAGCAGGGCGTAGTCGTTGGCCAGAAACCCCAGCGGCGCCATGCCCAGCGCCTCCATGCGTTTTGTCAGCAGCAGGCCCAGCGTCTGGTGCGCGTTGCGCCCCGCGAATCCCCACGCCGCCAAGTGCCAGCGCCCGGCGCGCGGAAAGGTCTCGACCAGCAGATCGTCGCCGCGCGGCATCTCGCTCACCCGCGCCTGCAACGCCAGCCACTGCGCCACCGGGGCCGGCAGCGCGGCCCAGCTTTGCGGCGCGTTCAGCATCGCCATCACCCGGTCGGCCAGCAGGCTGGAGATCGGCAGCCTGCCGCCCGCGAACACCGGGATCTTCGGCTCGCGCCCCGGCGCGCGGGAGACCTGAAGCGTCATCTCGCGCATGCTCTCATAGCGCACCACCTCGCCGCCGATCAGGAAGGTGTCGCCGGGGCGCAGCGTGGCGGCGAAGGCCTCCTCGACCTCGCCCAGCGCCCGCCCGCCGCCATGGGCGGGACCGGCGCGCACCTTCAGCGTCTCGGCCTCGACGATGGCGCCGACATTCATGCGGATGCGCCGCGCCGCGCGCGGGTCGCGCAGCCGCCAGAGGCCGTCCGGCCCCTGCATCAGGCGGCGCCACTGGTCATAGGCGCGCAGCGCGTAGCCGCCGTCAGCGCAGAAATCGAGGCAGCGGTCGAAATCGGCGCGCGCCAGCGCGGCGTAGGGCCCGGCGCGGCGCACCTCGGTAAACAGGGCGCCCGCGTCGAACGGCCCGGCGCAGGCGGTCAGAAGGATATGCTGGCAGAGCATGTCGAGCCTGCCGGGCGGGCGGGGTTCGCCGTCGAGCGCGCCCGCGCGCGCGGCCTCCAGCGCGGCGCGGCATTCCAGGACCTCCAGCCGGTTGGCCGGCACCAGCAGCGCGCGTGACGGCGCGTCGAAGCGGTGGTTGGCGCGGCCGATGCGCTGCACCAGCCGCTTGACGCCCTTGGGGGCGCCGACCTGGATCACAAGGTCCACATCGCCCCAGTCCACGCCCAGATCCAGCGACGAGGTGCAGACCACGGCGCGCAAGGCGCCTGCCGCCATCGCCGCCTCGACGCGCTGGCGCGCCTCCGCGCTCAGCGAGCCGTGGTGCAGGCCGATCGCAAGAGCATCGACGTTGACCTCCCACAGCGCGCGAAAGAACAGTTCCGCCTGCGCGCGGGTGTTGATGAACACCAGCGTCGTGCGCGCCTTGGCGATCTCGGCATAGACCGCGCGCGCGGCGTAGCGCCCGCCCATGCCGGACCACGGCGGCTCGCCCGCGCTCTCCAGAATGGCGATCTCGGGGTCGGGGCCGGGCGGCGCCTGCACGATGCGGCACCCCGGCGCCAGCCAGTCCGCCAGCCCGCGCGCGTCCTCGGTGGTCGCCGACAGGCCGATGCGCGCCATTGCGGGCGCCAGCGTCTGCAATCGCGCCAGACACAGCGACAGTTGATCGCCGCGCTTGCTTTCGGCCAGCGCGTGCGCCTCGTCCACGATCACGCGGGCGACGCCGCCGAACATCCGCGCCGCGCCTTCCTGCGCGCAGAGCAGCGCGAGCGACTCGGGCGTGGTCAGCAGGATGTGCGGCGGGTCGCGGCGCTGGCGCGCCTTCGCCGTCGCTTTCGTGTCGCCAGTGCGGTCCTCGACGCGGATCGCGAGGCCGGTCTCCTCGACGGGGGCCTGAAGGTTGCGCGCAATGTCCGCCGCGAGCGCCTTCAGCGGCGAGACATAGAGCGTGTGCAGGCCGTCCGGCGCCGCGTCGGCCAGCGCCGCCAGCGACGGCAGGAACCCCGCCAGCGTCTTGCCGCCGCCGGTGGGCGCCACCAGCAGATCGGCGCCGCCGAGCCGCGCGTTCTCAAGCAGCGCGAGCTGATGCGCATGGGGCGTCCAGCCGCGCGCGGCGAACCAGGCGGCGAAGCGGGGCGGGAGCGCCACCTCAGCCCATGCCGATCAGCATCCCCGCGCCCAGCACCAGCCCGCCGCCGACCACGACCTGCAGCGTCGCGCGCCAGAACGGCGTCTCCATGTAGCGGCTCTGGATCCAGGCGATCGCCCACAGCTCGACGAACACCACCGCGATGGCGATGGAGGTGGCGGTCCAGAAATCCGAGATCAGGTAGGGCAGGGCGTGGCCCAGACCGCCCACCATGGTCATCAGGCCGGTGACGATCCCGCGGGTGATCGGTGAGCCGCGCCCCGAGATCACGCCGTCGTCGCTGGCGGCCTCGGTAAAGCCCATCGAGATGCCTGCGCCGATCGAGGCGGCCAGCCCGACAAGGAACGTCTGCCAGGTGTCCTGCGTGGCGAAGGCGGCGGCGAAGATCGGCGCCAGCGTGGACACCGACCCGTCCATCAGCCCCGCAAGCCCCGGCTGCACATACGTCAGCACGAAGCGGCGGTGCGCCTCGGCGTCCTCGGCCGATTTCGCCTCCGGGCCGATGTGCTTTTCCTGCAAGTTCGCCCAGGCGGTCTCGTGCCCGCCCTCGGCGGCCGCCAGATCGCCCAGCAGCTTGCGGGTCGAGGCGTCGGTGGTCGCCTGCGCGGCGCGGATGTAGAAGGCGTGCGCGTCGCTCTCCATCCGCGCGGCCTCCTCGCGGATGCGCTCCAGCCCCAGCTTCTCCACCAGCCATGTCGGGCGGCGGGCGTAGAAGCCCGCCACA
>CAZRFB010000406.1:0-5113 GCA_964599185.1 uncultured Rhodobacterales bacterium
GCCTCTCGACCGTGGTCGAGGCCGACGAGATCGCGGTGATGGTCGATGGCCGCATCGTCGAGCGCGGCCCGCACGCCGCGCTGCTGGCGCAGGGCGGGCGCTATGCGGCGATGTGGCGGATGCAGGAGAGCGGCGAGGCCGAGAACTATTCCGCCGCGTCGGCGTAGGCGCGCGGCGCAAGGCCCAGCGTGGCGGGCGCGTCGTCGGCGTCCCAGATGATCGGCGGCGGCGCGGTGCGCCGGGCGCGGCGGCGCAGGCGCATGTCGGCCAGCCGCCGCAGCCGGTTCCCCACCGGCGCCCAGACCGCCAGCGCATGGACGCCGCGCCAAAACCAGACCCGCGCCGCCAGCGCGGCGGGCGTGACCATCAGCGTCAGGAAGGTGGCGAGGCCGAGGCCGAACACCACCGCCGTCGCAAGCTGCGTCCACCACAGCGCTGTGGGCGCGCCGACGCTGACCACCGCGCCGTAGAACGCCGACCATCCGGCGGCGCTGAACAGCCCCGCCGCCGTCAGCGCCGCGAGCCCCGCGCCGATTGCGCCGAAGTCGATGCTGGCGGCGAACATCATCGGCGCCAGCCCCGCCATGGTGGTGATCGTGGTCAGCAGCACCGGGCGGATGCGCTGTTCGGCGGTGCGCACGATGGCCTCCAGCGGCGGCATGGTGCGCGAGAATTCGCTGAACGTGTCGATCAGCACGATGTTGTTGTTCACCACGATGCCAGCCAGCGCCACGATGCCGACGCCGGTCATGATGATCGAGAACGGCTGGCCCATCACCAGCATGCCGATCAGCACCCCCGCCACCGACATCACCACCGCGCTCAGCACCAGCACCGCGTTATACAGGCTGTTGAACTGCGCCAGCAGGATCGCGAACATCAGCCCCATGGCGGCGGCGAAGGCGGTGATGAGAAATTGCTGGCTTTCGGCCTGCTCCTCCTGATCGCCCTGGAACACCGCAACGACGCCGGGCAGCGGCTCGGCGGCGAGATCTTCGGCGATGCGGGCGATCATCGCGTTGGCGTTGACGCCCTCGGCCACGTCGGCGCGCACGGTGATGAAGCGCACGCCGTTGAAGCGGCTGATCTCGGCCAGCGCGGGCGCGGGCGACACGGTGATGAAGTTGCCGAGCGGCACAAGCCCGCTTTCGGTGCGCAGCTTCAGCCCGTCGAGCGTGGACAGCGCGCGGGCGTCCTTAGGGAAGCGCACGCGGATGTCGATCTCGTCCTCGCTGTCGTCGGGGCGGATGGTGTCGAGCAGCACGCCGCGCGTCACCAGCTGCACGATGGCGCCGATGGTCTGGATGTCGGCGCCGAAGCGGCCCGCCGCCTCGCGGTCCACGGTGATCTTCCAGTCGATGCCGGGCAGGGGCCGCGTGTCGTCGATGTCCGTCAGCCCGTCCATCGCGCCCATCCGCGCCGACAGCGCCCCCGCCGCCGCCAGCAGCGCGGGCCAGTCGTCCGATTCCAGCCGCACCTGGATCGGCTTGCCCTGCTGCGGGCCGTCCTTCTGTTCGGCAAGCTCCACGATCACGCCGGGCACGCCCTGCGCGCGCGCCAGCATGTCGGCCAGCACCGCGGCGCCGGGCGGGCGGTCGCCCCAGGGCGCCAGCTCGAACTGGATCTGGCCGATGGCGTCCTTGGGGCCGTCGCCGCCCGCCTTTTGCAGGCCGCCGTCGCCGGAGAAGGCGAAGACCGCCGCCACGCCCTCGGCGCCGTGCAGCCGCCGCTCCACCTGTTCGACCAGCCGATCCTGTTCGGGCAGCGACAGGTTGCCGCGCGCGCGCACATACAGGATCGCCTTCTGCGGCTCGGTGGCGACGAAGAACTCCACGCCGTTGTTCTTGGCCTGATAGGCGGCGAGGATGGCGAAGATCACCACGGCGGCGGCGCCGATCGCCAGCAGCGGGCCCAGCGGGTTCATCACGATCAGCGCGATCACCCGCCCGAACGCCGTGCGCCGCTGTCCCTGCGCCACTGGCGCCAGCCGCCGCCCGCGCCGAAGGCCCAGCGCGCGCAGGGCGCGCCCGGCGCCCGCGCTCATCCGCCCCGCCATGCCGCCCAGCACCGGCAGATAGATCAGCGCCACGATCAGCGACGCCGACAGCACGAAGATCAGCGTGACCGGCAGATGCCCCATAAACTGCCCCGGTATCCCCGGCCAGAACAGCATCGGCAGAAACGCGCACAGCGTGGTGGCGGTGGAGGCGATCACCGGCCAGAACATCCGCCGCGCGGCCTCGGCGTAGGCGTCCTCCGGCGGCGCGCCTTCGGTGATGCGGCGGTCGGCGTATTCGCTGACGACGATGGCGCCGTCCACCAGCATCCCCACCGCCAGGATCAGGCCGAACATCACCATGTTGTTGACGCTCATGCCGAACAGCGCCAGCAGCGCGAAGCTGAGCAGGAACGACAGCGGTATCGACAGGCCGACCAGCAGCGCCGACCGCGCGCCCAGCGTCAGCACCACCACCAGCATCACCAGCGCCACGGCGGTCAGCACGCTGCCCTCGAGCTGGCCGACCATGTTGCGGACCTCGACCGACTCGTCCATCGAGAAGTCCACCGCGACGGCGGCCTGCAGCGCGGGCGGCCAGGTCGCCTGAACCTCCCGCACCCGCGCCTTCACCTGCTCCACGGTGTCGATGATGTTCTCGCCGAGGCGCTTTTTCACCTGCAAGGCGATGGCGCGCGCGCCGTTGAACCGCGCGACGCTGGTCGCGTCCTCGAAAGTGCGGCTGATGCGGGCGAGGTCGCCGATCGTCACCACCCGGTCGCCGCTGACGCGCACCGGCGTGCGATAGATCTCCTGCGCCGTCTCGAAATTGCCCGGCAGGCGCACCGCGAACCGCCCCGCGCCCGCGTCCACCGCGCCCGCCGCCACCAGCCGGTTGTTGTTGGCGACCGCCGCCAGCAGCTCCTGCGCCGTGACGTTGTAGGCCTCAAGCTGCAGCGGATCGATCACGATCTCCACCAGCTCGTCGCGCTTGCCCGCCAGCCCGACCTCCAGCACCGGCTTCAGCGTCTCGATCTCGCGTTGCAGGCTGCGCGCCAGCCGCTGCATCGCCCGCTCCGGCGCGTCGCCCGACAGCGACACCACCAGAATCGGGAATTCCGAGAGGTTGACCTCGTTGATGGTCGGCTGGTTGGCGTCGGCGGGCATCTCGGCCTGCGCCTCGTCCACCAGCGCGCGCACGCGGGCCAGCGTCGCGGTCTTGTCCCAGTCGAAGCCGAATTCCAGCAGCGCGCTGGCGTGGTTCTCGGCGGCGACGCCGGTCAGCTTCTTCAGGCCCTCGACGCCGCGCAGCCTGGTCTCCAGCGGCTTGACCAGCAGCCGCTCCGCATCCGCCGCCGAGACGCCGGGCAGCGTGACCGAGACGTAGAGCAGCGGAATGTCGATGTTGGGGCTGCCCTCCTTGGGCAGGCCGGTGTAGGCGGCGATCCCCGCTGCGAACGAGAACAGCACCAGCGCCGCGATCATGCGCGCGCGGCCGACGCTCCAGCCGATCAGCCCCGTCATTGCGCAAATCTCATCGCGCCGACCTCATCGCGCCGACCTCATCGCAGCGCCCTCATCGCAGCGCCGCGTTCTTGTCGGTCAGCGTCACCGTCAGCGGGTGGCCGTCGGAGACGAACTCCTGCCCCACCACGATGATTGTCGCCCTGGGCGGCAGGCCGTCGAGCCACACGCCGCCCGCCGCCTCGCCCATGATCGTCACCGGAACGAACCGCGCTGCGCCGCCATCGGCCAGCCGCACGCCCAGCCGCCCGGCGTCGTCCAGCGTCAGCGCCGATTGCGGGACCAGATGCGCGGGCGCGGCGCTGAGCGCGACCATGATCTCCGCCGTCATGCCGTCGCGGATGTCGAGCGCGGGGTTCGCCGCCGCGACCTCCACGCGAAAGGTGCGCGTCGCCTCGTCGGCCGCGCGCGACACGAAGCGGATCGCGCCTTCCACCGCGCGCCCGTTGGCCAGCCGTGCGGTCGCGGGGTCGCCGACCGCCAGCTTGTCCACGTCGCGCTCCGCCGCATAGCCCACCAGCAGGATCGGATCGAGCGCGATCAGCGTGGCGCAGACCGCGCCGGGCTGCAACAGCGCGCCAAGCTCCGCCGTGTCGCTCTCCAGCATCCCGTCGAACGGCGCGGCGAGGATGAGGCGGCGCATGTCGAGCTCGGCGCGCATCAGCAGGGCGCGCGCGCCCTCCAGCTTCGCCGCGCGGGTCAGCGATTCCGTCTCGGCGGTGAAGCCCTTTTGCGACAGCGTCAGCGCGGCCTGATGCTCCACCTCCATCTGGCGCAGATAGGCGTTGGCCTCGGCGAGGTTGGCCGGGCGCTCGCCGGGGTCGAGCACGCACAGCGGGTCGCCCGCGGCCACCCGCGCGCCCTTGCGGATCGGCGCGGAGGCGACCAGGCCGGAGATCTCGGCGCGCACCTCCACCCGGCGGTCGGCCTCGGTGCGGCCGCGCAGCACGATGCGGTCCTCGAACGGGCGCGCGACGCTTTCCAGCGCCACCACGGCGGCGGCCGGGCGCGGATCGGCGGACATGTCCTGCGCCGCCGCGCGGGCGCCAAGCCCCGCCGCGATCGCGACGACGAACAGCCTCATCATGCCCCGACTCTCCCGCCTGCGCCGCATACCATTTCAACTTAGGGGGCCGCGCATCGAAAACACGGGGCCTGCTTAAATTCCCGTCGCCGCCATGCTAACACGAGCGCGCGGCGACACGCCACGCCGCGCGTGGAGAGAGACCGATGTCCACCACCAGCACCATCTCCAAGAAATCCGCCGTCGCCGACCCCGAGCAGACGCCGGAGGGCGCGCCCCGGCGCCGCAAGATGACGGTTCCCGCCTTCACGGCGCGCAAAGGCGCCGAGCCGCTGGTGTGCCTGACCGCCTACACCGCCCATGTGGCGCGGATCTGCGACCGCCACGCCGATCTGCTGCTGGTGGGAGACAGTCTGGGCATGGTGATCCACGGCCTGCCCAACACGCTGGGCGTGACGCTGGAGCACATGATCATGCACGGCCAGGCGGTGGTGCGCGGCGCCGATCAGGCGCTGGTGGTGGTGGACATGCCGTTCGGCAGTTTCGAGGAAAGCCCCGAGGTCGCGTTT
>CAZRFB010000407.1:0-2467 GCA_964599185.1 uncultured Rhodobacterales bacterium
GCGATGACCAGCGAGCGGCTCGACCGGCTGGGCCTGCCGCTGATGGCCGCCGCCAACCAGAGCCGCCACGAGACCGCCTTCACCGTGTCGATCGAGGCGCGCGAGGGCGTGACCACCGGCATCTCCGCCCATGACCGCGCCCGCACCGTGGCGGTGGCGATCGACCCCGCCGCGACGCAGGCCGACATCGCCACCCCCGGCCACGTGTTTCCGCTGCGCGCGCGCGAGGGCGGCGTGCTTGTGCGCGCAGGCCATACCGAGGCGGCGGTGGACTTCGCCCGGCTGGCGGGGCTGAACCCCGCCGGCGTGATCTGCGAGATCATGAAGGACGACGGCGAGATGGCGCGGCTGCCCGATCTGGTGGCCTTCGCCCAACGCCACGCGCTCAAGATCGGCACCATCTCCGACCTGATCGCCTATCGCCGCCGCCACGACCATCTGGTGCGCGAAACGGCGGTCGAGCACGTCGTCAGCCACGGCGGCGACTGGGAGATGCGGGTGTTCACCGACGCGCCCGGCGGCGCGGAGCATATCGCGCTGGTGAAGGGCGACCTCTCGACGCCCGAGCCCGCGCTGGTGCGGATGCACGTGCTCGACCCGCTCGACGACGTGCTGGGCGTGCGGCCCGAGCGCGCGAACCAGGTGCCCGACGCCATGCGCGCCATCGCCAGCGCGGGGCGCGGCTGCGTGGTGCTGCTGCGCGATCTGTCGCATGACGCGCTGACCGAGCGGCTGCGCCCGCGCGGCGCCTCGCCCAAGGAATTGCGCCAGTATGGCGTCGGCGCGCAGATACTGGGCGCGCTGGGGGTGCGGGAGATGATCCTGCTCACCAACTCCTCACCGATGCGCATCGTCGGGCTTGAGGGCTATGGCCTCTCGGTGGTCGAGACGCGCCCCATTCCAACGTCGAAGGGCTGAACCATGGCCGAACAGGACACCGCGCTGCCGTTGCCGCGCTTCGAGACGCCGCCGCGCATCCTGCTGGTGGCGGCGCCGTTCTACCGCGCCATCGCCGACGATCTGATCCGCGGCGCGCGCGCGGTGCTCGACGGCTTCGGCGCGGCGCATGATCTGGTCGAGGTGCCCGGCGCGCTGGAGATTCCGGTCGCGATCCGGCTGGCGGAGCGGCGCTATGACGGCTTCGTGGCGCTGGGCTGCGTGCTGCGCGGCGAGACCACCCATTACGAGACGGTGTGCGCCGACAGCGCGCGCGGGCTGATGCTGCTGGGCGTCGAGCGGGGCCTGTGCATCGGCAACGGGATTCTGACTTGCGAGACGCGCGCGCAGGCCGAGGTTCGCGCCGATCCCGGCGGGATGGACAAGGGCGGCGGCGCGGCGGCGGCGGCGCTGCATCTGGTGGCGCTGGCGCGACGCTTTTCGACGCCGCAGGAATTCGGCTTCGGCGAGGGCGCGATCCAGATGGCCGGCGGTTTCGGGGCGCACGACTGATCATGGCGCGCACCAGGGCGGAGAACGACGAGGTGAAGCTGCGCCGCTCGGCGGCGCGGCTGTCGGCGGTGCAGGCGCTCTATCAGATGGAGCTGACCGGCGGGGCGCTGAAGCCCACCGAGGACGAATTCGAGACCCGCTGGATCGGCGCCGAGATCGAGGGCGACCAGTATCGCGAGGCCGACCGCGACCATTTCCGCGCCGTGCTGCGCGCCGCCGTGGACAATCAGGCGCGCATCGACCAGTTGACCGACGAAGCCCTGGTGGCGAAATGGCCGCTGGGCCGGGTCGATCCGATGCTGCGCGCGGTGTTCCGCGCGGCTGGGGCGGAGTTCGTGGCGCTGCGCACGCCGCCAAAAGTGGCGATCGTGGAATATGTCGATGTCGCCAAGGCGTTCTTCGACGCGGGCAAGGAGGCGAAATTCGTCAACGCCGTGCTTGACCACGTCGCCCGCGCCGCAAGGCCGGAGGCGTTCCCCGCCTGAGCGGCCTATCCCCGCCGCAGCGCCGCGCGCAGATCGCCCAGCCGCACCGCGCCCAGCAACGCCGCCGCCAGCGCATAGACCGCGCCGCCGCCCAGCACGCAGACCGCCAGCGCCAGCCAGCGGCCCGCAGGATCGGCGAACATCCCGGCCAGCGCCGCCGCCGCCGCGACCAGCGCCGCTCCCATCGCCAGCGCCGCCAGCGCCAGCCGGGGCGCGGCGCGGATCAGCCTTGCGTCGGCGGCGACAGCGTCGCCATAGCCGCGCGCGCCGCGCCAGAGCAGTCCCAGATTCACCCAGGCGGCGAGCGCGGTGCCGAAGGGGATCGCCAGAAACCCCATCAGCGGCGCGCCCCCCGCCGCGACCACGGTGTTGAGCGCCATGGCGATCAGCGCATAGCGCAGCGGCGCGGTCATGTTCTCGCGCGCGAAATAGGCGGGCAGCACGACCTTTTGCAGCACATAGGCGGGCAGCCCCAGCGCGAACAGCGCCACCGCCTGCGCGGTCGCCGTCACGTCCGCCGCCGTGAAGGCGCC
>CAZRFB010000408.1:0-2959 GCA_964599185.1 uncultured Rhodobacterales bacterium
GACCGCCGCCTATCTGAGCGTGTTCACCACGGCGGGGACGTTCTTTCTGCTGCAATACGCGGCGATGCGGCTGCCTGCGGGCAAGGTGATGGCCTACGGCTATCTCACGCCGGGGCTGATCGCGCTCTACGAGGGGCTGGCCGGGCGCGGCTGGCCTGCGGCGCCGGTGTGGCTGGGGATGGCGGCGATCCTCGCCGCGCTCGCCGTGCTGGCGCTCGCGAAAGAGTGATGGACGCAGCCCTTGCCGCCGGGCGCGCGTGTGCGAGCGTGACGCATGGATAACGATACCACGACAGCGGCGGCGGCGGCGCAAGCGGCGGCGCGGCGACGGGCGGTGGTCGGCGCGATCGCCCTGCTGGCGGTCGGCGCGCTGGGCGCGCTGGTCGCCGTCTTCTGGATCGCCGAGGGGCTGGACGCCGCGTCGCTGGAGGCGTTCATGCGCGGCCTTGGCGGTTGGGGGCCGGTCGCCATCGTGGCGCTGATGGTGCTGCACTGCTTCGTGCCGTTTCCCGCCGAGCTGGTGGCGCTGGGCGCGGGCGCGCTGTTCGGCGTGGCGATGGGCGCGGCGCTGGTGTGGCTGGGCGCCATGCTGGGCGCGGCGCTGTCCTTCGCGCTGGCGCGCCGCCTCGGCCGCCCGTTCGTGGCCGCGATGCTGTCCCAAAAGGGGCTGGCGAAGCTGGACGCCTGGACCGAGCGGCAGGGAACGGTGTCGCTGCTGGCGGCGCGGCTGGCGCCGGTGGTGGCGTTCAACCTGGTGAACTACGCCGCCGGGCTGACCGCCGTGCGCTGGCCGGTGTTCCTGTGGACGACCGCCGTGGGCATCGTGCCGATCACGCTGATCTGCGCCACCTTCGGCGCGACCATGCGCACGCTCGACGGCTGGGTTACGGCGGCGCTGCTGGCGGCGGCGGCGCTGACGCTGGCGGCGGGCTGGGCGCTGGCGCGGCGGCGCGGGAAGTGAGGGCGCCCCGCCGGGCTGACGCTGGGTAACGTTTGCGTCACGCGGCGCTGACGGCGGCGTGATCTCCATGGCGCGAGCGCAGAAGCGCTTGCACCAGACAGGAGAGCACCATGGCCCACGGAACCGCCTACGTCTGCCAAGGCCCTCACGCAAACGAGTCGCCGTTCTCGCGGCTGTTCCGGCGCGAGGATCCGCTTTACCACAGCCACGCCGTCTCGCTGCTGGCGGGGGCGCAGGGGCCGATGAGCCCGCCGGTGGCGATGGCCGCAGCCAAGCCGGCGATGCCCGCAGGCTTCACCTTCTTCGGCCAGTTCGTCGATCACGACCTGACCGAATTCCGCACCGTGCGCGACATGCGCGCCCTGCCGATGAACCCTGAACTCGGCGCGCGGCAGCGGGTGGCGCCGGAGCCGGACGTCACCGCCACCAACGGGCGGACCGGCCAGTTCGACCTCGACAGCGTCTATGGGTTGCTGGGCCACGTCGAGCCTGCGCTGTTCAACGCGCGCGGCCTGTTCCGCCTCAGCGTCGCGCGCCGCAGCGTCGGCAACACCACCGCCGCGCGCGACATCCGCCGTTCGACCGCGTTTCGCGACGGCCGCATGATCGCGGACCCGCGCAACGACGAGAACAAGCTGATCGTCCAGCTTCATATCCTGTTCATGCGGCTGCACAATCTTGTGCACCGCGCCAAGCCCGGCGTGCATCCGGCAGGCTCGCCCGCCTTCGCGGCGAGTTGCGAGACGGTCAAGGAGGCCTATCGCCGGATCGTGCTGACCGACTATCTGCCGCGCCTTGTCGCGCAGTCCGAGATCGCGCCGGTAGTCGCCGCGCTGAACGGCGGCCGCGCGTTCTACAGCGACATGGATCGCAGCGTGCGCGCGGCGAACGCCTGCCCGGCAGGCGCCGCGCCGATGCCGGTGGAGTTCGCGCAGGCGGCGTTCCGGCTGGGCCACAGCCAGTTGCGCGACGGCTATCAGCTCAACGCCGCCCATGGCCGGCCGCTGTTTCAGGCGGGCGGCGGCGACCTGCGCGGGCGCGAGCCGATCGCGGACGAGACCGACGTGGACTGGGCGCTGTTCTTCGGCGCCGCCGCGCAGGCCGCCGAGCCGCTCGACGCCACCCTGCCCGCCGCGACCTTCCGCCTGCCGCCGCCCGCGGTGGACGCGCCGCCGGTGTCGCTGGCAGAGCGCAACATAAGGCGCGGCGCCGATTTCGGCGTGTGCTGCGGTCAGACGGCGGCGGTGGCGCTGAAGGCGCGCTATCCCCACATCGCCGACCCGATGACGCCGACCGAACTGGGGATCGGCGCGGAGATCCTCGGGGTCGATCCGTCGCTCGCCACCCAGACGCCGCTATGGTTCTACATCCTGCGCGAGGCGGAAGTGCGCCACCCCGGCGGCACGCAGCTTGGCGAGGTCGGCGGGCTGATCGTGGCCGAGACCATCCTCGGCGCGCTGCATGTCGGCGGCGTGGACGTGACGCCCGCGCTCGGCGCCGCGCCCGACGACACGATCCCCGCCGCGCCCAACCCCGCGACGGTAAGCTCGATGACCGGTCTGCTGCGGCTGCTGGGCGAGATCTGAGAAACCGGGGCGGCGGGCGCCGAAGCGCCCGCCGTCACGCCCGGCGCGGGCGCAGACCCTCCAGCAGGCAGGTCTCCAGCGTCGTCGCCGCGTCGGCGAAATGGTCGTCGCCGTCCTGCGCCAGCACCGCGCGCACCTGCGCGTCGAAGTCGGCGTAGTGCTGAGTGGTGGCCCAGATCGCGAAGATCAGGTGGCGCGGCTCGACCGGCGCGAGGCGCCCCGCCGCGATCCAGCCCGCGATCACCGCCGCCTTCTCCTCAACCAGAGCGCGCAGCGGCCCGGCCAGCGTCGGCCCGATGCGCGGCGCGCCCTGCATCACCTCATGCGCGAACAGCCGCGATTCGCGGGGATAGCGCCGCGCCATCGCCAGCTTGCGGCGCAGATAGCCGCGCAACTCCTCCAGCGGCTCGCC
>CAZRFB010000409.1:0-14358 GCA_964599185.1 uncultured Rhodobacterales bacterium
GCGGCGGCCTGCGACAAAACGCTTGCAAACCGCGCCGATCCTGCGAACCATTGGGTGACAGGTTCGCAAAGGGTTCGGCGTGGAGACGGAAAGCCCCGACAACTCGGCTCTGGCGCTGGCGCGGCTGCGCGCGCTGGTGGCGCGGTGCGCCGCGGGCGAAAAGCTTCAGGGCGAGCGGGAGCTTGCGGCGGCGCTGGACGTCGGCCGTCGCGCGGTGCGCCGCGCGCTTGACGTGCTGGAGGCCGAGGGCCAGGTCTGGCGGCGGCAGGGCAGCGGCACCTTCGCCGGGGCGGAGCCGCCGCAGGCCGCCGCGATGCCGGAGGATCTGGCGCGCCGCTCCAATCCGCTGGAGGTGCTCGAGGCGCGGCTGAACCTTGAGCCTGCGCTGGCGCGGCTGGCGGCGTTGCGCGCCTCGCCCGAACAGGTCGCGCGGATGCGCGCGCTGACCGGGCGCATCGCCGCGGCCGAGGACGCCGACGCGCGCGAATTGTGGGACGGCGCGCTGCATCGCGCGGTGGCGCAGGCGGCGGGCAACGCGCTGTTGCTGGCCGCCTTCGACATGCTCGACGCCGTGCGCCGCGATCCGCTGTGGCGCGCGCTGCGCGAACAGGCGCGTTCCCACACCGCGACCCGGCGCTACGCCGAGCATCACGCGCGCATCGTGGACGCCATCGCCGCGCGCGATCCGGCGGCGGCGGAAGCCGCGATGCGCGAGCATCTGGCGATGCTGGCGCGCGCGCTGACCCCCTATGCCGGACTGGAGGTCGCCATTGCCGTCTGAGCCGCTGCTGTCGGTCGAAAACCTCTGTGTCGCGTTTGGCGCCGCGCGGGTGATCGACGGCGTCAGTTTCTCGGTGGCGGCGGGCGAGACGCTGTGCATCGTCGGTGAATCGGGCTGCGGCAAGAGCGTCACCGCGCTGTCGCTGATGGGGCTGCTGCCGAAACCGGCGGCGCGGCTGGTCTCCGGCGTCGCGCGTTTCCAGGGGCGCGATCTGTTTGCGCTGGCGCCGCGCGCCATGCGCGCGCTGCGCGGCGACCGGCTGGCGATGATCTTTCAGGAGCCGATGACAGCGCTGAACCCCGCCTTCACCATCGGCGACCAGATCGCCGAGGCGGTGCGCCCCCGAGACGCCGTGCGAGACCGCGCCGACCCGCGCGCCCGCGCGCTCGAGATGCTGCGCCGGGTGCGCATCCCGGCGCCCGAGACGCGGATGCGGGCCTTTCCGCACCAGCTTTCGGGCGGCATGCGCCAGCGCGCGATGATCGCCATGGCGCTGGCCAACGACCCCGCGCTGCTGATCGCCGACGAGCCGACCACCGCGCTCGACGTGACCATCCAGGCGCAGGTTCTGGCGCTGATGAAGGCGCTCCAGCGCGAAACCGGCGCGGCGATGATCATGATCACCCATGATCTGGGCGTGGTGGCCGAGGTCGCCGACCATGTGGCGGTGATGTATGCGGGCCGGATCGTCGAGGCCGGGCCGGTGGGCGCGATCTTCTCCGACCCGCAGCACCCCTACACCATCGGCCTGATGGCCTCGCTGCCCGGCCTCGGGGCGCCCGGCGCCCGGCTGGCCACCATCCCCGGCCTGGTGCCAGGCCCGGAGGCGATGCCGCAGGGCTGTCGCTTCGCGCCGCGCTGCCCGTTCGCGGGCGCGGACTGCGCGCGCACCCCGCCGCTCGGCGCGGCGTCGCCGGGCCACGCCGTCGCCTGCTGGCGCGCGCCGCTGGAGGACGCCGCGTGACCGCCGCGCCGATCCTTGAGGCGCGCGACCTCGCCCGCGCCTTCACCGTGGCGCGGCCCTTGTTCGGCCCGCCGACCGTGGTGCGGGCGGTGGACGGCGTCAGCTTCGCGGTGGCGCGCGGCGAGACCTTCGCCATCGTCGGCGAGTCGGGTTGCGGCAAGTCCACGCTGGCGCGGCTCATGGCCGGGCTGATCGCGCCCAGCGGCGGCGCCGCGCTGCACGAGGGGCGCGACATGGCGCGGCTGGCGGCGCCAGACCGCCGCCGCTTGCGCCGCGCGCTGCAATTCGTGTTTCAGGACCCGTTCTCCAGCCTGAACCCGCGCATGAGCGTCGGCGCGCTGGTCGAGGAGCCGCTGCGCGCGCACGGGATCGGCGCCGCGCCCGAGCGGCGCGCCCGCGCGCTGGCGCTGCTGGCGCGCGTCGGCCTGCGCCCCGAGCACGCCGACCGCTGGCCGCACGAGTTCTCCGGCGGCCAGCGCCAGCGCATCGCCATCGCCCGCGCGCTGGCCTGCGGGCCGTCGGTGCTGATCGGCGACGAGCCGGTGTCGGCGCTGGACGTCTCGATCCAGGCGCAGGTGATCAACCTGCTGGCGGACCTCAGGCGCGAATACGGCCTGACGCTGATGATCATCGCGCATGACCTGTCGGTGATCCGCCACATGAGTGACCGGGTGGCGGTGATGTATCTGGGCCAGATGGTGGAGATCGCGCCGACGGCGGCGCTGTTTGACGCCCCGCGCCACCCCTACACCCGCGCGTTGATCGCCGCCGCGCCCGCCGCGCATCCCGCCGCTGGCGGCGCCGCCGCGCGCAGGCCGCAGGCGCTGCTGGAGGGCGAGCCGCCCAGCCCCGCCGCGCCGCCGCCGGGCTGCCGCTTCCACACCCGCTGCCCGCACGCCGACGCGCTGTGCGCGAAAACGCCGCCGCCGCTGCTGACGGCGGGCGAGGGGCGGCTGGTCGCCTGCCACCACCATGCGCGGCTGGCGCCCTTCGCGCCGCCGCCCGACCCCCCCGCGCCGACGCCCGCCGTCGCGCGCCGCTTCGCCCGCTACCGCGCCCTGCGCGCGCAACAGGAGGCGGCGCAAGCCGCCGCCGACTTCACCCGAGGAGCCGCTTCATGACACCGCTACGCCTCTCCACGCTGGCGCTGCTGCTGGCGACCGCCGCCGCCGCCCCGGCGCTGTCGGCCGATCTGAGGATCGGCCTTCAGGACGACGCCGACATCCTTGACCCCGACCAGTCGCGCACCTTCGTCGGGCGGATCGTCTATACCGCGCTGTGCGACAAGCTGGTGGACATCACGCCGGGGCTGGAGATCACGCCCCAGCTCGCCACCGGCTGGACATGGAGCGACGACGGCAAGACGCTGACCATGACGCTGCGCGAGGGCGTGGTGTTCCATGACGGCACGCCGTTCGACGCGGCGGCGGTCAAGGCCAACATCGAACGCTCCAAGACCCTGCCCGAGAGCCGCCGCAAGTCCGAACTCGCCTCGGTCGATACGGTTGAGGTCACCGGACCCTTCGAAGTGGCGCTGACCCTCAGCGCGCCGGACGCGACGCTGATGGCGCAGCTCGCCGACCGCGCCGGAATGATGGTGTCGCCGACCGCCGCCGCCGTGGGCGCCGATTTCGGCCTGGCGCCGGTATGCTCCGGCCCGTTCCGCTTTGTCGAGCGCGTGCAGCAGGACCGTATCGTGCTGGAGCGGTTCGCCGATTACTGGAACGCCGACGCGATCAAGCTCGACCGCGTGACCTACCTGCCGATCCCCGACACCACGGTGCGGCTCGCCAACCTGCGCTCGGGCGATCTGGACATGATCGAGCGGCTGGCGGCCACCGACGTGGCGCAGGCCTCCGCCGACCCGAACCTGGCGGTGATGAAGATCGACGGCCTCGGCTATCAGGGCGTCACGGTCAACATCGCCAATGGCGACCGCGCCGCAACGCCGGTGGGGCGGGACGCGCGGGTGCGGCAGGCGTTCAGCCTCGCCATCGACCGCGCGGCGCTGAACCAGGTGGTGTTCGACGGCGTGTTCACGCCGGGCGTCCAGCCGTTCCCGCCGTCCTCGCCGTGGTTCGACGCGCGCAACCCGGTGCCCGCGCGCGACGTGGCGGCGGCGAAGGCGCTGCTGGCCGAAGCGGGGATCGACCGGCTGGCGGTGGAGGTGCAGGTCGCCAACAACCCGGTGCAGCAGAACCTGATGCAGGTGATTCAGGCGATGGTGGCGGAGGCGGGTTTCGACGTGACGCTGCAGGCCAAGGAATTCGCCACCCTGCTCGCCGACCAGTCCGCCGGCGCCTATCAGATGAGCCAGGTCGGCTGGTCGGGCCGCGTCGATCCCGACGGCAACATCCACCAGTTCGCCACCTGCGCAGGCGGCATCAACGACAGCAAGTTCTGCGACCCGGCGGTGGACGCGCTGCTGAACGCGGCGCGCGTCATGCCCGACCCGGCCGCGCGCAAGGCGCAATACGACGCCGCCAACGCGATCCTCAGCGTGCAGAACCCGATCATCTATCTCTACCACCAGCCGTGGATCTGGGCGATGGACCGCAAGGTGGCGGGTTTCGTCCCCTATCCCGACGGCATGATCCGCCTCGAAGGCGTGACCAGGGCCGAATGACCCAAGACGGCGCGGCCCGCCGCAGGGCCGCGCCGATCCCCCCTTGCAAGCGAGCGCGCCCATGCTGGCCTTCATCGCCCGCCGCCTGATGATCGCGGCGCCGACCGTGGTGCTGATCTCGATGCTGGTGTTCGGCCTGCAAAAGCTGCTGCCGGGCGACCCGGTGCTGGCGATGGCGGGGGAGGACCGCGACCCGGCGGTGCTGGAGGCGCTGCGCGAACAGTATCGCCTCAACGACCCCGTGGCGGTGCAATACGCGACATGGATCGCCGGCGCGGCGCAGGGCGATCTGGGCGTGTCGCTGCGCACGCGCCAGCCGGTCGCCGACCTGATCGCCGCCAAGGCGCCGGTGACGCTGCAACTGGCGGCGATGGCGCTGGGCTTCGCGCTGCTGATCGGCGTGCCGATGGGGGTGCTGTCGGCGGTGAAACAGAACACTTGGGCCGATTACCTCGCCAATGCGGTCGCGCTGTCGGGGCTGTCGGTGCCGAACTTCTGGCTGGGGATCATGCTGATCCTGCTGGTGTCGGTGAACCTCGGCTGGCTGCCCGCCTCGGGCTATGTCTCGCCCTCGGAGGACTTCGCGCGCTCGATGCAGACCATGCTGATGCCCGCGTTCGTGCTGGGAACCGGGCTGGCGGCGACGCTGATGCGCCATACCCGCAGCGCGATGCTGGGCGTGCTGCGCGCCGACTATGTGCGCACGGCGCGCGCCAAGGGCCTCAGCGAGCGGCGGGTGATCCTCAAGCACGCGCTGCGCAACGCGCTGGTCCCGGTGATCACCGTCTCGGCGCTGATCTTCGGCGAGCTGCTGGGCGGCGCGGTGCTGACCGAGCAGATTTTCACCATCCCCGGCTTCGGCAAGCTGGTGGTGGACGCGGTGTTCACCCGCGACTACGCCGTGGTGCAGGGCATCGTGCTGTGCACGGCGGTCGCGTTCATCCTGCTCAACCTCGCCGCCGACGTGGCGCAGCGCGCGCTGAACCCGCGCCTGAGGGACGCGCCATGAGCGCGGCTGTCGCCGAAGCGGTCGCCGCGCCGCGCCGCCGCGGCCGGGCCTGGGCCAAGCTGCGGCGGCGCCCCGCCGCGCTGCTGGGCGCGGCGCTGGTGCTGTGCTTCGTCGCGCTGGCCGCGCTGGCGCCGCTGCTGCCGATCGCCTCGCCCATCGCCACCGACTGGGGCGCGGTGCGCGCCGCGCCGTCGGCGGCGCATCCGCTCGGGGCGGACGAACTGGGCCGCGACATCCTCAGCCGGATGATCTGGGGCGCGCAGGCGTCGCTGCTGGCGGGGGTGGCGTCGGTGGCGATCGCGGTGGCGCTGGGGGCGCCGCTGGGGGTGCTGGCGGGCTATCGCGGCGGCTGGACCGACGCGGTGATCTCGCGCTTCACCGAGGCGCTGCTGGCGGTGCCGTTCCTGATCCTCGCCATCGCCTTCGCGGCGTTTCTGGGGCCGTCGCTGACCAACGCGATGATCGCCATCGGCCTGTCGTCGATGCCGTTCTTCATCCGTATCGCCCGCGCCCAGACGCAAAGCGTGATGACCGAGGACTATTTCGAGAGCGCGCGCGCCATCGGCCTTGGCCATGGCGCGATCATCGCGCGCTATGTGGCGCCCAACATCCTTGCGCCGATTCTGGTGCAGGCGACGCTGACCGTCGCCACCGCGATCATCGCCGAGGCGAGCCTCAGCTTTCTGGGGCTGGGCCAGCAGCCGCCCAGCCCGAGCTGGGGCTCGATGCTGAACACCGCCAAGAACTTTCTGCATCAGGCGCCGTGGATGGCGCTGTGGCCCGGTCTCGCGATCTTTCTGGTGGTGCTGGGCTTCAACCTGCTGGGCGACGGGCTGCGCGACGCGCTCGACCCCCGCGAAACCTGAGAGGACGCCACGATGCGCTTCACCACCCGGCCCGAGATCCGCGGCACCTTCGGCGTCGCCGCCTCGACCCACTGGATCGCCAGCGCCGTGGGCATGGGCGTGCTGGAGCGCGGCGGCAACGCCGTGGACGCCGCCGTGGCGATGGGCTTCACGCTGCAGATCGTCGAGCCGCACCTGTGCGGCCCGGCGGGCGACATGCCCGCGCTGGTCTATGCGGCGCAGGCCGACCGCATCGACGTGATCTGCGGCCAGGGGCCCGCCCCCGCCGCCGCGACCATCGGCCATTACCGCGCGCAGGGGCTGTCGCTGGTGCCCGGCTCCGGCCTGCTGGCCACGGTGATCCCCGGCGCCTTCGACGCCTGGATGCTGATGCTGCGCGACTATGGCACCATCACCGTGCGCCAGGCGCTGGAGGCCGCGATCCACTACGCCGACAAGGGCCATCCGATGCTGCCGCGCGTCGCCGACGCCATCGCCGGTTTGCGCGATTTCTTCGTCGCCGAATGGCCGACCTCCGCCGAAGTCTGGACCCCCGGCGGCGCCGCGCCCGCGCCCCACGCGCTGTTTCGCAACCCGCTGCTGGCGCAGACCTACAGCCGCATCGTGGCGGAGGCGGAGGCCGCGTCGGGGCGCGAGGCGCAGATCGAGGCGGCGCGGCGGGCGTGGTCGCAGGGCTTCGTCGCCGAGGCGGTGGGCGCCTATCTGGCGCGCGCCGAGGTGATGGACGTCTCGGGCCGGCGCAACCGCGGCGTGCTGACGGCCGACGACATGGCGGGCTGGTCCGCCACCGTCGAGCGGCCGCTGAGCTACGCCTACGGCGACTGGACCGTGCACAAGACCGGGCCATGGGGGCAGGGGCCGGTGCTGTTGCAGGCGCTGTCGCTGCTGAAAGGCTTCGACATCGCCGCGATGGACCCCGAAGGGGCGGAATTCGCGCATGTGGTGGTCGAGGCGTTCAAGCTCGCCGCCGCCGACCGCGAGGCGTACTACGGCGACCCCGCCTTCAGCGCCGTGCCGATGGCGGCGCTGCTGTCGGACGCCTACGCCGACGCGCGCCGCGCGCTGATCGGGCCGGACGCCTCGCTCGACCACCGTCCGGGGCGGCTGCCGGGCTTCGAGGGCCAGGCCGACGCCTATGTGGCGCGCGCCGCGCGCCGCTTCGACGCAGGCAAGGGCGCCAGCGCGGGCGAGCCGACCATGGCGCATCTCACCAGCCGCTCCGGCGCCGATGCGCGCGCCTCCGGCGCCGACGCGCGCGCCTCCGGCGGCGCGGCGGCGACCGACCTGCGCGGCGACACCGTGCATATCGACGTGATCGACCGCTGGGGCAACATGGTGTCGAGCACGCCGTCGGGCGGCTGGCTGCAATCGAACCCCTGCATTCCCGGCCTTGGCTTTCCGCTCAACAGCCGGGCGCAGATGTTCTGGCTGGAGGAGGGTCTGCCGACCAGCCTGGCGCCGGGGCGGCGGCCGCGCACCACGCTGACGCCCTCGCTCGCCAGCCTGCACGGGCGGCCGACGCTGGCCTTCGGCAGCCCCGGCGGCGACCAGCAGGACCAGTGGCAGCTGATCCTGTTCCTGCGCCACGTCCACCACGGGTTGGGCCTTCAGGAGGCGATCGACACGCCGCTGTTTCACACCAGCCATTTCCAGGGCAGCTTCTACCCGCGCGAGGCCAGGCCCGGCCATCTGATGATCGAGACCAGCGCCGGGCCGGACGTGCTGGCCGCCTTGCGCGCGCGCGGCCATCTGGTCGAGGAGGCCGAGCCGTGGACCGTGGGCCGCCTCACCGCCGCCCGCCGCGACCCCGACGGAACCCTGCGCGCCGCCGCCACGCCGCGGCTGATGCAGGCCTACGCGATAGGGCGCTGAGATGACCATGCCGCCCCTCGCCGGGCCGCCTCTCGCCCCGCCGCCCCTCGCCGCCCCGATCAGGCCCCGCCCCGCCGGGGCGCTGGCGCGGCTGATGCGCCGCAAGCTGGCGCTGTTCGGCATGGCGCTGATCGCGCTGGTGGCGGCGGGCGCGGCGTTCGCGCCGCTGATCGCGCCCTATGCGCCCGATACGCAGCATTTCGACGGCCTGACGCTGGAGGGCGCGCCGATGCCGCCGGGCGGCGCCTTTCCGATGGGAACCGACCTGCTGGGGCGCGACCTGTTCTCGCGCATCCTCTACGGCGCGCGCACATCGCTGGTGATCGGCGTCGCGGCCAATGGGCTGGCGCTGGCGATCGGCACGCTGGTCGGCGTGACGGCGGGGTATTTTCGCGGCTGGATCGGCGCGGCGCTGATGCGCTTCACCGATCTGATGATGGCGTTTCCCGCGCTGCTGCTGGCGATCTGTCTGGCGGCGATCTTCCAGCCCTCGCTGTGGATCGTGGCGATGGTGATCGCGCTGGTTAACTGGGCGCAGACCGCGCGGGTGATCAACGCCGAGACCGCCTCGCTCGCCACGCGCGACTTCATCGCCGCCGAGCGCACGCTGGGCGCCTCGCAGGGGCGCATCCTGTTTCGCCACATCCTGCCGCATCTGGCGCCGACGATCATCGTGTGGGGCACGCTGGGCATCTCGACGACCGTGCTGCTGGAGGCGACGCTGTCGTTTCTGGGGGTCGGCGTGCAGCCGCCGACGCCAAGCTGGGGCAACATCATCTTCGAGAACCAGACCTATTTTCAGGCGGCGCCGTGGCTGGTGTTCATCCCCGGCGCGGCGATCATCCTGCTGGCGCTGGCCTTCAACCTGGTCGGCGACGCGCTGCGCGACGAGCTGGACCCCACGCAGCGGGGACGCGGCTGATGGGCGCCTATCTGCTCCGCCGTCTGATCGCCGCCGCGCTGATCCTGCTGGGCGTCAGCTTCATCACCTTCGTGCTGCTCTATGTGCTGCCCGCCGACCCGGTGCGCCAGATCGCAGGACGCTCGGCCACACCCGCGACCGTGGAGAGCATCCGCCAGCAGCTGGGCCTCGACCAGCCGTTCCTCGTGCAATACGGGCGCTACCTCGCCGGGCTGGCGCAGGGCGATCTGGGCCGCAGCTATCTGCAAAAGACCGACGTGGCGACGCTGATCGCCGCGCGCCTGCCCGCGTCGCTGATGCTGATGGCGGGGGGCATCCTGTGCGAGCTGGCGCTGGGCCTGAGCATGGGCGTGATCGCCGCGCTGTCGCGCGGGCGCTTCACGGATCAGGCGCTGATGATGGCGTCGTTCGTCACCGTGTCCGCGCCGCAATTCGTGGTCAGCCTGCTGTTGCTTTATGTGTTCGCGGTGCGGCTGGAGTGGTTTCCCATCGGCGGCTACGGCACGCTGGCGCACCTCGCGCTGCCTGCGCTGACGCTGGGGATACTCGGGTCGGGCTGGTATGCGCGCATGATGCGCTCGTCGATGATCGACGTGCTGCGCGCCGACTTCATCCGCACCGCGCGCGCCAAGGGCCTGAGCCGCGCGCGCGTGGTGCTGCGCCACGCGCTGCCCAACGCGGCGCTGCCGGTGATCGCCATGATCGGCATCGACATGGGCGTATTCATGGGCGGCATCGTGGTTGTGGAATCCGTGTTCGGCTGGCCGGGCATTGGTCAGCTTGCATGGCAGGCGATCCAGCGCGTGGACATCCCCATCATCATGGGCGTGACGCTGGTCTCGGCCTGCGCCATCGTGGCCGGCAACCTGCTCGCCGATGTGATCGCCCCGTTCATCGACCCCAGGATCACGCTTCGCTGATCGTCCAACAGGAGAGAGAGACATGAAAAGACTGCTCGCAACCACTGCGCTGGCGCTGACGCTGGCGGCGCCCGCGATGGCGCAGGACTATGTCCCCGATCCCGCCGCCAAGCCGGGCGGGACGATCACCGTCACCTACAAGGACGACGTGGCGACGCTGGACCCCGCGATCGGCTATGACTGGCAGAACTGGTCGATGATCAAGTCGCTGTTCGACGGGCTGATGGACTACGCCCCCGGCACAACCGATCTGCGCCCCGGTCTGGCGGAAAGCTATGAGATCTCCGGCGACGGCATGACCTTCACCTTTCATCTGCGCCCCGGCGTGACGTTCCACAACGGCCGCGCCATGACGGCGGAGGACGTGAAATACTCGCTCGACCGCGTCACCGACCCGGCGACGCAATCGCCCGGCGCGGGCTTCTTCGCCTCCATCGACGGGTTCGACGCGGCGATGAGCGGCGCGGCCACGGGGCTCTCGGGCGTCGCCGTGCTCGATCCCGCCACCGTGCGCATCACGCTGTCGCGGCCCGACGCCACCTTCCTGCATGTCATGGCGCTGAACTTCGCCTCCGTGGTGCCGCGCGAGGCGGTGGAGGCGGCGGCGGGCGACTTCGGCAAGGCGCCGGTCGGCACCGGCGCGTTCCGGCTGGCGGAGTGGACGCTGGGTCAGCGCGTGGTGTTCGAGAAGAACCCCGCCTACTGGCGCGAGGGCCTGCCCTATCTCGACGGCGTGGTGTTCGAGGTCGGGCAGGAGCCGATCGTCGCGCTGCTGCGGCTGCAGAAGGGCGAGGTGGACGTGCCCGGCGACGGCATTCCGCCCGCCAAGTTCACCGAAGTGATGGCCGACCCGGCGCAGGCGGCGCGCGTGGTGCAGGGCGGGCAGTTGCACACCGGCTACATCACCCTGAACGTGACGATCCCGCCGTTCGACGACGTGCGGGTGCGCAAGGCCGTCAACATGGCGATCAACAAGGCGCGCATCACCCAGATCATCAACGGCCGCGCCGTTCCCGCCACCCAGCCGCTGCCGCCGTCGATGCCGGGCTATACCGAAGGCTACGCGGGCTATCCCTTCGACATGGCGGCGGCGAAGGCGCTGCTGGCCGAGGCGGGCCTGGGCGACGGGTTCGAGACCGATCTCTACGTGATGAACACCGACCCCAACCCGCGCATCGCGCAGGCGATCCAGCAGGATCTCGCGGGCGTCGGGATCAGGGCCAACATCCGCTCGCTGGCGCAGGCCAACGTGATCGAGGCGGGCGGCGCCGGAACCGCGCCGATGATCTGGTCGGGCGGCATGGCGTGGATCGCCGATTTCCCCGACCCGTCGAACTTCTACGGCCCGATCCTGGGCTGCGCGGGCGCCGTGGAGGGCGGCTGGAACTGGTCGAAGTTCTGCGACGAGGGCCTCGACGCCAAGGCGACCGAGGCCGACAGCCTGGCCGATCCGGCGAAGGCCGCCGAGCGGCTGGCGCTGTGGTCGGAGGTCTATGTCGGCGTGATGGAGCAGGCCCCGTGGGCGCCGGTGTTCAACGAGGAGCGCTACACCATGAAATCCGAGCGGATGGGCGGCGCTGACGCCCTTTATGTCGATCCGGTGTCGATCCCGATCAACTATGATTATGTGTATGTGAAGTAAGATGTGTAAGGCGTGCGACTACACCATCCACGGCGCGCAGCATCATTTCGGCTGGGACAATACGTTCGTCCCTGCTGAAAGGGTGGCGCCGGGATCAACCATTCTGTTTCAATGTCACGATTCTTCGGCGGGCCAGCTTGGCCCGGCGTCCACGGTGGCCGATGTGGCGGCGCTCGACTTCGGCAAGATCAACCCGGTGTCGGGGCCGATCTACGTCGAGGGCGCCGCGCCGGGTGATGCGCTCAAGGTGACCATCGGCAGCTTCGCCCCCCAGCCGCGCGACGGCGCGGGCTTTGGCTGGACCGCCAACATCCCCGGCTTCGGGCTGCTGGCCGACCAGTTCACCGAGGCCGCGCTGCATGTCTGGAAATACGACCCCGCCACCCTTGCGCCCGCCATGTGGGGCAGGGAGGGGCGCGTGCCGCTAAAGCCCTTCGCGGGCACCATCGGCGTCGCCCCGGCGGCGCCGGGCCACCACTCGGTGGTGCCGCCCCGGCGGGTGGGCGGCAACCTCGACATCCGCGACCTGAGCGCCGGAACCACGCTCTACCTGCCGGTCGAGGTGGCGGGGGCGCTGTTCAGCGTGGGCGACACCCACGCGGCGCAGGGCGACGGCGAGGTGTGCGGCACGGCGATCGAGTCGCCGATGGACGTGGCGCTGACGCTCGATCTGGTCAAGGACGCGCGGCTGAAGACGCCGCGCTTCACCACGCCGGGGCCGGTCACACGGCACCTAGACGCCGACGGCTATGAGGCGACCACCGGCGTCGGCCCCGACCTGATGACGGCGGCGCGCGACGCGGTGTCGGCGATGATCGACCTGCTGTGCGCCACGCGCGGCATGGCGGCGGTGGAGGCCTACATGCTGGTCTCGACCTGCGGCGACCTGCGGATCTCGGAGATCGTCGATCAGCCGAACTGGGTGGTCAGCTTCTACTTCCCGCGCTGCGTGTTCGCGTGAGCGCAGCGGCAATGATCCGGTCCGGGGCCGCGCAGGCCCCGGACGCCGCGCCGGTGCTGACCGTGCGGGGCCTCACCGTGTCGGTGAACACCGAGAACGGGCTGGTTCCGCTGGTGCAGGACCTGTCGTTCACGCTGAACCGGGGTGAGACGCTGGCCATCGCGGGCGAGAGCGGGTCGGGCAAGTCGATCACGTCGCTGGCGATCATGGGCCTTTTGCCGCCGCCTGCGGTGCGCATCACCGGCGGCGCGATCCTGCTGGGCGACCTCGATCTCGTCACGCTGCCGGAATCAAGGATGCGCGCCCTGCGCGGCGCCCGCATCGCGATGATCTTTCAGGAGCCGATGACGGCGCTGAACCCGGTGATGACCATCGGCGCGCAACTTGTGGAGGCGATCCGCGCCCATGATCCGGTGTCGCGCACCGAGGCGCGCGCCCGCGCGCTGGAGGCGCTGCGCGCGGTGCGCCTGTCGCAGCCCGACCAGCGCATGGGCCAGTATCCGCATGAGCTTTCGGGGGGGATGCGCCAGCGGGTGATGATCGCCATGGCGCTGGCGCTGCGCCCCGACGTGCTGATCGCCGACGAGCCGACCACCGCGCTCGACGTGACCGTGCAGCGCGAGGTGCTCGACCTGCTGCGCGACCTGCAACGCGATCTGGGCGCGGCGATCATCCTGATCACGCACGACATGGGCGTGGTGGCCGAAACCGCCGACCGGGTGATCGTGATGCAGGCTGGCCGGGCGGTGGAGACGGCGGCGACCGCCGACATCTTCGCCCGCCCCCGCCACGACTACACCCGCCGCCTGCTCGCCGCCGTGCCGCGCATCGGCGCGGGCGCGGCGCGCCCGGCGCGCGACGGCGAGATCGTCGCCCGGCTGGCCGATGTTTCGGTGCGCTTTGCGCTGCGCGGCGGCGTGCTGGGGCGGGTGCGCGCGCAGGTGCACGCGGTCGAACACGTCAGCCTTGGCGTGCGCCGGGGCGAGACCTTTTCGCTGGTGGGCGAATCGGGCTGCGGCAAGTCCACCATCGCCCGCGCCATCGTCGGCCTTGTCCCTTACGCGGGACGCATCGAGGTGGCGGGTCAGACGCTGGCCGGGCTTGACCGGGCTGCGCGCAAGGCGCTGCGCCGCCGCGTGCAGATCGTGTTTCAGGACCCGATGGCGGCGCTCGATCCGCGCATGACCGCGGGCGACCTGATCGCGGAGCCGCTGGTGATCCACAATGTCGGCGCGCCGCAGGACCGGCGCGCCCGCGTGGACGACCTGCTGACGCGCGTCGGCCTCTCGCCCGACCAGAGCGCGCGCTATCCGCACGAATTCTCCGGCGGCCAGCGCCAGCGCATCTGCATCGCCCGCGCGCTGGCGCTGCAGCCCGACCTGATCATCGCCGACGAGGCGGTGTCGGCGCTGGACGTGTCGGTGCAGGCCCGCGTGCTCGACCTTTTGCGCGCGGTGCAGCAGGAGTTCGGCGTCGCGCTGCTGTTCATCAGCCACGACATGGCGGTGGTCGAGAACATCTCAGACCGGGTCGCGGTGATGTATCTGGGCCAGATCGTCGAGACGGGCACGCGCGATCAGGTGTTCGGCGATCCCCGCCACCCCTATACCCGCCGTCTGATCGAGGCCGCGCCGGTCCCCGACCCCGCGCGCCGCCGCGCGCCCTCGGTGCGGCTGACCGGCGACATGCCCAGCCCGATCCACCCCGTGGGCGGCGGGCCGGAGCGGGTGACGCTGCGCGATGTCGGCGGCGGGCATCTCGCCGCGCTGGGCTGATCGCGCTCAGCTCAAGCCCG
>CAZRFB010000410.1:0-1533 GCA_964599185.1 uncultured Rhodobacterales bacterium
GGGCGCGACGCCAGTTCACTCTTTCTTCACATTGATCCGAATCCTGCGCGCGCGGTATCGTCACCGTCGCGTCATCGAGCGGTCGTTGCGTAAAAATTTCATCGTTTGGTTCATAATTACTAATTTTCCGTTAACTTGAGAGAGTCGGGTGAGAACGCGCTTGAGGTGATCAAACTTAAGCCTTGGTCTTGTGAATTATTGTGTGTCGGCAGAGTTTGTCTTGCGGGGATGGCGCGCGACAGCCTACTCTCCGACCCAGACTCGCGACACAGAATCGTTACGGAGGGGTGACAGCATGGCGACGACGCCGCTTGGAAGCATCGACCAGGCGCCCCCCCCCGAGACGTGGTCCGCGCTGCGCGATCTGCCGAAAACCCAGCTGATCGACGTGCGCACCCGCCCCGAATGGGCCTTTGTCGGCGTGCCGGATCTGTCGCCGCTGGGCAAGGAGGCGGCGTTCTCGGAATGGGTTCAGTATCCCGCGATGACGCCCAATCCGCGCTTTCTGGCCGACCTCGACGCAATGGTGCGCGAGGCGGACGCCGAGACGGTGTATTTCCTGTGCCGCTCCGGCGGGCGGTCGCAGGCGGCGGCGCTGGCGGCGCTGGCGCATTTCTCGGCGCAGGGCCGCGCCATCGCCTGCGTCAACGTGCTTGAGGGCTTCGAGGGCGATCTCGACGCCGCAGGCCACCGCGGCGCGCGGGGCGGCTGGAAGGCGCACGGCCTGGCGTGGCGGCAGTCATGACGCCGCGCGAGGGTGGCGCCGCATCGCCGCAGGCAAGGACGGGCGCCGATCGGGGCGCAAGGCGGGGTGGCGCGATGGCGGATGGCGACGGCGCGCAGGGCTGGCCATCGGTGGTCGCGGCGCTCAGGCGCGGTCTGGGCGCCGCCGCCCACGCGCGCTGGATCGCGCCGCTGGCGCTGAGTTCGGTCGAGAACGGCGTCGCGCGGCTGCTGGCGCCCAGCCCGTTCATCGCCGACTATGTGACGCGCAGCCACGCCGAGGCGATCCTGACCGCGATGCGCGCGGCGCAGTTCCCGGTCGAGCGGCTGGTGATCGCGGCGGGGCCGCGCGTCGCGTCGGGGCCTGTCGATCATGGCGATGACGACGATCACGGCGATAACGACGGTCATGGTGGCGCGCGCGGCGCGGAGACGGCGCCCGCCAGCGCCGCGCAGGCGCCGGACGACCCGACCTCGGCGCCGCTGGACGCGCGCTTCACCTTCGAGAGCTTTGTGGTGGGCAAGCCCAACGAGCTGGCGCACGCGGCGGCGCGGCGGGTGGCGGAGGGCGAGACGGTCTCCTACAACCCGGTGTTCCTGCACGGCGGCGTCGGGCTGGGCAAGACGCACCTGATGCACGCCATCGGCTGGCGCATCCGCGAGACCCATCCGCGCAAGCGGGTGCTGTATCTCTCCGCCGAGCAGTTCATGTACCGCTTCATCACCGCGCTGCGCAGCAAGGACACCATCAGCTTCAAGCAGGCGTTCCGCTCGGTCGATGTGCTGATGGTGGACGACGTGCAGTTCATC
>CAZRFB010000411.1:0-6365 GCA_964599185.1 uncultured Rhodobacterales bacterium
GGGCGAGACCTTCCGCTATGCCGAGACCGGCCCCGAAGGCCTGCTGACCGGCAAGCGCGCGGTCATCGTCGCCTCCAGCGGCGGCACGCCGTTCGGCTCGGACATCGACTTCAACACCCGCTATCTGCGCCACCTGCTGGGTTTCGTCGGGATCACCCATGTCGAGGTGGTGGGCGCCGAGCGGCAGAACGCCGACGAGGCCGCGCTGGCCAGGGCCGAGGAAGCGGTGGCGCGTCTGGCCGCTTGACAGCGCCGCGCGGGGCGGTCCACCCATGCGGCGACCCAGCCAGGAGCCGCCCGCATGACCGCCCCGCTCACGCCGCGCCCCGAGGCGCTGGACTTTCTGCTGACCCGCCGCTCCCGCCCCGCGCGCTCGCTCAGGGGGCCGGGGCCTGACCGCGCGACGCTGACCACGCTGCTCACCGCCGCCGCGCGCTGCCCCGACCATGGCAAGCTTGAGCCGTGGCGCTTTGTGGTGATCGAGGGCGCGGCGCGCGGGCGCCTCTCCGGCGCGGTGCGCGCGCGCGCCGCCGCGCTGGCGCTCGACCCCGAGGCGGCGGACAAGGCCGCCGCCGCCTTCACGCAGGGCGAGACGATTGTCGCGGTGGTCGCTTCCCCAAAACCCTCGCCCAAGATCCCCGAGGTCGAGCAACTGCTGTCGGCGGGCGCGGTGTGCCTGTCGCTGCTGAACGCCGCGCTGGCGGCGGGCTGGGGCGCCAACTGGCTGAGCGGTTTCGCCGCGCGCGACCCCGAGATTCTCGCCTTGCTGGGCGTCGCCGCGCCCGAGTTCGTGGCCGGCTTCATCCACATCGGAACCGAGAGCTTCGCGCCGCCAGACCGCCCGCGCCCCGACATCGCGGCGCTCACCACCTGGCTCGACGCCTGAGCCGATGCTGCGCGACATCCTGCGTGCGCTCGGCGATCTGCGCAGCCCGGCGATGTGGGGCGTGGCGCTGAAGGCGGTCGCGCTGACGCTGGCGCTGCTGGCGGGGGCCTTCGCGCTGGCGGGCTGGGCGCTGGGGATCGGGAGCGATCTGAGCCTCACCCTGCCGTGGATCGGCCAGGTCGGCGTCGGCGGCGGCGTGACCGGCGTTCTGTGGGCGCTGGCGGCGCTGGCGCTGTCGGCGTTCCTGATGGCGCCGGTGGCGGCGCTGTTCATCGGCTTCCTGCTCGACGACGTGGTGGACGCGGTGGAGGCGCGCGACTATCCCGCCCTGGCCCCCGCGCCGGGCGTGCCGATGCTGCGCCAGATGGCGGCGTCGCTGAACCTGCTGGGGCTGATGCTGGCGGCCAACGCCTTCGGCCTGATCGTCTGGCTGCTGGCGCCGCCGGTCGCGCCGTTGCTGTTCATCGCGCTCAACGGCTGGCTGATCGGGCGGGAGTATTTCGAGACGGTCGCGCTGCGCCGCATGGACGCCGCGTCGGCGCGCCGCCTGCGCCGGGCGCACCGGCTGGCGGCGTTTGGGCTCGGCGTCGGCGTGGCGCTGGTGATGAGCGTGCCGTTGCTGGGCCTGCTGGCGCCGCTGCTGGGCGTGGCGGCGGCGACGCATCTCTATCACCGCGTCGCCTGATCGGCGAAACCCGGGCGACCGCGGCCGCCCGGAAAGGCGCGGCTTAGCTGCCGGTCGCGGGGGCGGTGACGACCGGCGTGGATTGCGCGGTCTTGCTGGACGACATGCACTGTGCCGAGGCGGCGCCCGCGAAGGCGAACAGCGCGGCGGTGAGAACGATGGTCTTCATGACGCAGGGTCTCCCTTCTGGTTGATCGCAGTGATGAGAGGGTAGCACGCCCGCGCCGGGGGAAAAGGTTTCCTCTGCGCGCAGGGCGGCGGCGGGCGGAGAACGCGCGATGGACCTCTCCAGCCTGAAAAATTAAGGTTCCGGCGTGAAAGCTGACCACCGCCCATGTCTCGCCATCGTTCAGGAGCCGCCATGCTTGAGACCCTCTCGACCCGGATCGCCTTCGAGAACCCCTGGGTGCGGCTGCGCGAGGACGCCGTGCGCTACGCCGACGGCTCGGACGGGATCTACGCCTATGTCGAGCGCCCGCGCTATGTGATCGTGGCGGCGGTCGAGGACGGCCATGTCTGGATGGTCGAGCAATACCGCCACCCGCTCAAGGCGCGGCAATGGGAGTTGCCGATGGGCGTGGCGCCGGGCGGCGACGCCACCCCCATCGACCAGGCGGCGGCGATCGAATTGCGCGAGGAGACCGGGGTGCGCGCGGCGCGGATCGATTATGTCGCCGAATTCGTGCCCGCCCCGGCGCTGATCGCGCAGACCGGGGCGCTGTTTCTGGCCACCGGGCTTACGCGCGGCGCGCAGGCGCTGGAGCATGAGGAGCAGGATCTGGTCGCGCGCGCCTGGCCGGTGGCCGACGTGATCACCGCGATCCTTGGCGGCCAGATCCGCGACGCGGCGACCGTGGCGAGCTTTGGCCTGCTGCGCCTGAAGGAGATGCTCTGAGCCGCCGCGCCGCGACGGCGCACCCGCCGCACCGCGCCGCGTTGCGCCGCGCGCTGCGGCGCGCGATGCTGGGCGCGGAGGTGCGCGCATGGCTCTCGGTCCCGACCCGATCCTTCTGAACGCCGCGATCTATCTGGGATCGACGGTCGCCGCCGTAGCGGCGTTCAAGCGGCTGGGGCTGGGCTCGGTGCTGGGCTATCTGGCGGCGGGCGCGGTGATCGGGCCGGGCGGCTTCGGCTGGCTCGGCGACACGGGCGAGGTGCTGCACGTCGCCGAATTCGGCGTGGTGCTGCTGCTGTTCGTGATCGGGCTGGAGCTTCAGCCCTCGCGGCTGTGGCGGATGCGCGGCGAGATCTTCGGCCTGGGCGCCGCGCAAGTGGCGGGAACCGGCGTTCTGATCGCGGCGCCGCTCTGGGCGCTGGGGCTGTCGCCGCCCGGCGCGCTGGTGACCGGGATGGCGCTGGCGCTGTCCTCCACCGCTTTCGGGGTGCAGATTTTGCGCGAACGCGGCGAACTCGCCACGCCCTACGGGCGGCGGGCGTTCGCGATCCTGCTGTTTCAGGACATGGCGGTGGTGCCGCTGCTGGCGCTGGCGGCGGTGCTGGCGCCCTTCGGCGCCGAGGACGCGGGCGACCTGCGCCAGATCGCGACATCGGTGGCGGCGCTGGGCGCGATGGTGCTGGTGGGCCGCTACGGCCTGCCGCGGCTGTTCCGGCTGCTGGCGCAAGCGCGCGCCGACGAGGTGTTCACCGCCGCCGCGCTGCTGGTGGTGGCGGCCTCGGCGCTGGCGATGCAGGCGGCGGGGCTGTCGATGGCCATCGGCGCCTTCATGGCCGGGGTGCTGCTGGCCGAGACCGAGTTTCGCCACCAGATCGAGACCGACATCGAGCCGTTCCGCTCGCTGTTTCTGGGGCTGTTCTTCTTCGGCGTCGGCATGGCGGTGGACTGGGCGCTGGCGGCGCACAACCTGCCGCTGGTCGCGGGCGGGGCGGCGGCGCTGTTCGCGCTCAAGGCGCTGGCGCTTTTCGCGCTGACGCGGCGCAGCGGCTCCGACCGCGCCGACGCGCTGCGCATCGCCGCGACGCTGGGCCAGGCGGGCGAGTTCGCCTTTGTGCTGCTGGCGATCGCGTCCGACAGCTGGCTGATCGGCGCGGGCGACGCGGCGCTGCTGACCGCCGCCGTCGGCGTCAGCATGGCGCTGACCCCGGCGGCGGTTTTCGCCGTGGACCGCTGGGAGCAGGCGCGCGCCCGCGACGAGGCTGGCGCCGACCTGGCCGCGCCGCAGGCCCGCCCCGGCTCGGTGATCGTCGCGGGCTTCGGCCGCTCGGGCCAGATCATCGCGCGGATGCTGCGGATGCGCGGGTACGACCTGACGCTGATCGACAACTCGCCGCGCCGCATCAAGATCGCGGAAGGGCTGGGCGACAAGGTGTTCTTCGGCGACGGCTCGCGGCTCGACGTGCTGACCATGGCGGGCGCGGCGGAAGCGAAGGCGATCTTTCTGTGCATCAACGACCGCGAGGGCGCGCGCAAGGCGGTGGCGCGGCTGCGTGAGCGCTTTCCCGGTCAGCTGATCCTCGCCATGACCTACGATCGCTTCTCCGACATCGAGATGCGCGCGGCGGGCGCCGACGTGGTGGTGCGGCAGGTTTACGAAAGTTCGGTGAAGCTGGCGCTCAAGGGGCTGGAGCTGATGGGCGACGACGTCGATCTCGCCGCGCTGGAGGCCGAGTTTCGCCGCCGCGACGAGGAGTTGCTGCGCCTCCAGATCGAACTGGGCGTGCACGAAGGCATCCAGGCGATGCGCGCCAAATACGCCATCGAGCGGACCGGCTGAGCGCACAATCGCGTGTGATCGCGCTGTGACCCCTTGGCGGGGAACGCGGCGCAGCCTTCCTTTCAAAGGGGGAGGGCGCGATGGAGGAGCCAGCCGTCGGCGTCGGGCCGCCGCGCAACCATGTGGTGATCGTGGACGGCACGCTGTCGAGCCTCGATGTCGGCTGCGAGACGCACGCCGGGCGGCTTTACCGTCTGCTGTGCGAAGGCGGGCCGCGCGCGGCGCAGTCGCTGGCCTATCATCCCGGCGTGCAGGGGATCGGCTGGCGCAAGTGGCTGCACGCCGCCACCGGCGAGGGCGTCAACGACGCGATCTGCGCGGGCTACGCGGCGCTGGCCAGCCGCTATCGCCCCGGCGACCGCATCTTCCTGTTCGGCTACAGCCGCGGCGCCTATGCGGTGCGCAGTCTGGCGGGGCTGATCGACCGGGTGGGCCTTCTGCGCCGCGAACGCGCGGTGGAGCGGCGTGTGCGGCGCGCCTTCGGCTATTACAAGGCGGGCGCGATCTCGGCGGGCGCGGCGGTGTTCCGCGACCGCCATTGCCATCCGCAGACGCCCGTCGAGGCGGTCTGCGCCTGGGATACGGTGCGCGCGCTGGGCCTGCCGCTGCCGATCCTGTCGCGGCTGGGCGCGCGGGCGGTGGATTTTCACGACGACCGCCTGAGCGGCCATATCCGCGCGGGCTATCACGCGCTGGCGCTCGACGAGGACCGCACCGCGTTTTGTCCGGCGATGTGGCGGCGCGAACCGGGGTGGGAGGGCGTGCTGGAGCAAGTCTGGTTCGCGGGCGCCCACGCCGACGTGGGCGGCGACCTGGGGATGCGCGCGCAGGCGGCGCCGCTGGCCAATCACGCGATGGTCTGGATGCTGGAGCGCGCCGCGCGCCACGGCCTCATGCTGCCGCCGGAATGGCGCGGCCGCTTTCCCTGCGACCCCGCCGCGCCGATGATCGGCTCGCGGCGCGGGATCGCGCGGCTGTTCCTGCTGCGCCGCCCGCGCGCGGTGGGCGGCGGCGACGGCGAGCGCCTGCACGAAAGCGTCGCGGCGCGGGCGGCGACGCTGCCCTCCTATCGCCCCCGCGCGCGGCTGGCGATGGGAGCTGTGGGAGGCGCGGCGGCCGATCCCGCATTGGCGGGCGATGCTGCGCCTTGCAAGGGAAGTTTCTGAGCCCGGCGTGATCGTCGTTGTCGCGCATCGCCACCTCGGCGCCCCGGTCCCGGCGGGAAGCGCAGGCCGGACGCCGGGTGGGGCCGCCTCATGGACAACGGCGCCGGGCGACCAGGCGCGTTTCATCAGCAGCGCGCGCCGCCTCGCCCGTCGCCTCGGCGGCGAGATCACATGGGTTGACCCTGCGCCGGACGCCCGCGCCCGCTTCCCCCCCGCGCCGCTTGATGCTACCGCTCCGCCCCATGCCGCACGCATCCGCACCGCGCGGGGCGGGCGGGGCCGCGACCCCGCCCTTCGCCCGCTTCGAATGGCTGATCGCCGGGCGCTACCTGCGCGCGCGCAGGCGCGAGCGGGCGATCTCGGCGATCACCGGCTTCTCGCTGGTGGGGATCATGCTGGGCGTGGCGACGCTGATCATCGTGATGAGCGTGATGAACGGCTTTCGCGACGAGCTGGTGACGCGGCTGCTGGGGGTGAACGCGCATGTCATGGCGCTGCCCGCGGGCGGCAGGCTGGCCGATTACCAGGCGGTCGCCGCGCGCGTCGGCGCGGTTCCCGGCGTCACCCGCGCCGCGCCGCTGATCGAGGGGCAGGTGATGGCGAGCGGCCCCGGCGGCGCCAGCGGCGTCATCATCCGCGCCTATCCAGCCGACGCGCTCGCCTCGCTGCCCGCCATCGCCGCGCCGGAGGAGTCTCAGGGCGACGTCTCGCGGCTGTCGGGCGACCGGGTGGCCATCGGGCAGGGGCTGGCGGAGAAGCTGGGCTTGCGCGTGGGCGACCGCATCACGCTGATCTCGCCGCAGGGGCTGGCGACGCCGTTCGGCCGCTCGATCCGCTCGCGCGCCTATGAGGTGGCCTATGTGTTCCGCATCGGGATGCACGAATACGACCGCGCC
>CAZRFB010000412.1:0-10898 GCA_964599185.1 uncultured Rhodobacterales bacterium
ATCTTCACTATGCGCACCGGCGCCGACGGGCAACAGCGCGGGCGCCTGACAGGGATGTTCGCCGGGCTGATGGCGGCCCTGATCGGCGCCGCCGCAGCCGCCGCAGCCGCCACGCCGAGCTTTCCGGGCGCGGCCGGCTTCGGCGCCACGACGCCGGGGGGCCGCGGCGGACCGGTCGTGGCGGTCACGAGCCTTGCCGACTCCGGACCCGGCACGTTGCGGTGGGCGCTGGAGCAGCTGAGCGGACCGCGCATCGTGATCTTCGCCGTGGAGGGCGAGATCGCCCTGCGCAGCCAGATATCGGCCCGGGGCCGATTGACCTTGCTGGGCCAGGTCGCGCCGGGGGCCGGCGTGGTGGTGGTCGGCGCGCGCATCCGGATCGTGGGCGACGACGCCATCGTGCGGGGCATGCGGATACGGCCCGGCGACGGGCCGGGACAGGACCTTTCCGCGCGGGACGCGCTGACGGTGGGCGGGCGCGGGGCGGTGGCGCGGCGCGTGGTGATCGACAGTTGCTCCTTCGCCTGGGCCACTGACGAAAACGCCTCGGTCTGGGGCAACGTCTCCGACGTCACCTTCTCGAACAACATCGTCGCCGAGGGTCTGGGGCGGTTGAATAAACACGACGGCGGCATGGGCCTCCTGATCAGCCGGGGCGCGCGCCGCGTCTCTGTCCATGGCAACCTTTTTCACAGTAACCGTACGCGAAATCCGCAGGTCGGGAGAGGGGACGAGGTGGAGATCGTCAACAATCTCATCGTCAACCCTGGTATCGGCGGCGTCGAGATCAACACCGCGCCGACCCGCGTCGACGTGCTGGGCAACGTGCTGATCTCCGGTCCCGACACGCGCGGCGCGCCCCATCGGCCCCTGATCGCGCTGCAGGTGCGCGATCCGGGATTTCGGGTGTTCCTGTCGGATAACATAACATCACTCGGTCCGAACGTGGCGCGCGGCCCCAGCGCGGATGTGATCGAGCCTGCGCGCGTCGTGCCCGGGTCGGGCCTGCCCGTTTTGCCAGCGGCCGTCGTGCGCGAGCGTGTGCTGGCGCGCGCGGGCGCGCGCTGGCCGACGCCGGACCCGGTGGACGCGCGGATTCTGGCCGAGGCGGCGGCGGGACGCGGCAAGCTGATCAACACGCCTTCCGAGGCGGGCGACCCGCCGGCGCGGCCGAGCGGCGCGCCGCTGGCGCCGGACCGTGACGGCGACGGAATACCCGACGACGCCGAGCGTGCGATCGGCTCGAATCCGGACATCGCGGATTCCCACATGATCACCCCCGGCTCGCCTTATGCGTTCATCGAGATCTACGCCGAGAGCCTTCGCGCCCCGCGTTGAGGGCGCTTCGGATCGGCTATTCCCAGCCTCATTGCTGAACCAGGGCGAGAATCGCGCTTAACGGGAGCGGATTAGGCTAAAAAAAGCTTTTACATTTTCGGAAATCTTACTAAAATCTTAAGAATGTTGATTGAAGCCGCTGGTGCATAAGCGTGGAGTTTGTGATGAAACATGTTCGTCTGGTCGCCAAGTCAAATCATGGCGCCGTCAATGCAGGCGGTCCGTCGCGCACCATCGCCGCGACCGGCTTTGTGCCGAAGAGCAATACTTTTCACCGCCTTTATAATTTTTTTCTATCCAGTGCGCTTTTTTTACTTGTTCTGCCGTTGTTTATAATTATTTCCATCGCATTGCTGGCGACGCAGGGTCGGTCAATATTCTACTTTGGGCCGAGAATAGGGCGGAATGGCAAGCTTTTTCATGTGATCAAGTTTCGCACGCTCGACAGCGAGAAGGCCCGCGCGATCACGATGACCGGCGTGCTGCCCTCCGGCAGCGGCGCCGAGACGCCGCTTGGCGGATTCCTGCGCGACACGCGCCTCGACGAGCTGCCGCAACTGCTCAACGTGATTGCCGGCGACATGAACCTCTGCGGCCCGCGCCCGGTGCGGCCCGAGATCGCGGCGATTTATCGCTGCGAGGTGCCGAACTATGACGCGCGCTTTGCGGTGAAGCCGGGGCTGGTCGGGCACACGCAGGCCTACATGAACCACGGCGCATCCAAGGCGATCCGGGCGCGGTATAACGCGCTGCTGGTGCACGCGCCGGTCAATTACGTCAACGAGATCGCCATGACCGCGCTGGTCGGCTGCTGCGTGCTGGCGCGCGGCGGCTCCACGACCTGGCGCAGCTTCCGATCCGGGATCGCCCGCTCGGCCGACGCGAGTGACGTGGAGCGCGCCCGGACCTTCGATCTGACCTTTACGCCCGACGGCGATGTGCAGCCGGTCGGCGTCTCGGCGGTGAACGAATCCACGCTCTGGCTGCGCGGCGCGCCCGAGGTCATGAGCGGTCGCCTGACGATCCGGCTGCCCGACGGCAAGCTGCGCTTCGCGCGCGTCGCGCTCGATCCTGTCATTCAGCGCGACGGGACTGCCTACGCCTACCGACCGCTGTCGGATTTCGCCCATCATGTGATCAGCCGGTATCTGCTTCAGAAGGTCGTCGTGCCGCACAAATCGCATTTGCCGATCACCCGGGCGAGGGCTTTCGTGGGAAAAAAGCTGCGGGATCTGCGTATTGGCGGAGCAGCGGAACTGGCTGCGCGCCACTCCTGAGGGTCTCAGGGAACGCTGCGGCGGCCCTGCAGCGACTGATATTTTAGGTATCCATGGGATTTCGTCGCCGTCAGGCGACGGCTCCCTTCTTTAGGGCAAAGGCGGGCTTAGTGTGCAATGGCTCACGAACCATTCGAATCCACCGGCGTCGATGTGCTCCGGGTCAACTTCCAGGACAGCGCCACGGGTGCGCCGTCGGGCTACTTCGCCGACCGTTTCCTGGGCTTCGGCGATCGCGGGAACGGCTTCTTCTACGGCTGGGTGACCGAAGCATCCGTGCTCGACGCCGATGGAGCCACGGCCACGCCCATCGATCCTGCGCTCTATCCCTCCGACGCGATCCTCGAGCGGTCTGGCGGCATCGTCAGCACCTACGACCCGCGGCTAACCGGCTTCGCCCACTTCGACTTGCCGACCTACCCCGCCGGACCAGCCGACCGCGTCGCGTGGGAAGTCGGCGTGTCGAACGGCTGGTACGAGGTGACGGTTTCAATCGGCGATGTCGCGGGCTCGGTTGCAGAGCAGGCCTTCCGCCTGTTTGTCGAGGGCGCGGCGGCGTCGAGTTTCGAGCCGACCGCCAGCTTCCGCACCGGGCTCGTGACCGTCGCGGTTGAGGTGACAGACGGCTTTCTCACGCTCGACGCCCGCGGCGGATCGAGCACGAAGATCCAGTATCTCGAAGTGCGGCCGCTGGAGGATCCGACCCCGGACGACAACCGCCCCGCGCCCGACGACTACGCAGCCTTCATCGCCCCTCGCGCGGTCGCGCAGGACGGCGCGGAGGTGTTCGAGACCCTTCTCGCCCCGGCGAGCGGCTTTGCGGGCGGCGTCGATCCGGAAGCCGACATCTTTCTCGGCGTCGCGGTCGTCGAGGGCCGCGGCGGCATAGATCTGTCCAGCCTGCTCGACGGCTCCTTCCGTCTCTATGAAACGCTGACGGGCGCGGAAGTGGCGGTCACCGCCAACACCACCGCCGCAGGCGATTCGGTGACGGTCGAAGCTGGCGGCGGGCTCAAGGCCAACACCAGCTACACGCTGGTCGTGGACGGTGCGGTGGACCGCGGCTCCAACAGCGACGGCACGGGTGGAGGCGGCGTTGACGGCGATGGTCCACGGGCCTTCCAGAAGTTCTCGACCACGTTCGTGACTGGCGACAGCCGGGCGGACGTCGATCGCGGCGTCGCCTTCACCGACCGCCTGCAAATCAACGGCGCAGCGGATGGCGCCTTCGCTTACAGCTCGGCCACGCTGTCCGCCGACAGAAGCCATCTCTATGTCGCGACGCTTGGCGGCCAGATCATCCGCTGGGCGCTGGATCCGCTGACGGGCGAGATCCTCAAGAACACGCAGGACACCTTCACGCCGTTCGGAGATTTCGAGACGATCGCCGGCCGCCGCGGCATCATCGGCCTGACCTTCGATCCCGAGGACCCGTCGGTGCTGTGGATCTCCGACAACTGGCCGATCCCGCTGTCGGGCCGCGACAACTCGGTGCCCGACTTCAGCGGGCGTATCAGCAAGGTCACGCTGGGCGCAGACGACAGCCTCGCGAACGCGACCATCGAGACCTACCTGACCGGGCTGCCGCGCTCGAACGGCGACCATGTCACCAACAGCCTGCAATTCCGCGCCAATCCGGCCCATGACCCGGAGACCAACCCCGACGCGCCGCCGTATCTGCTCTATGTGCTTCAGGGGTCCAACACCGCCATGGGCGCCCCGGACAGCGCCTGGGGCTTCCGCCCCGAGCGGCTGCTGAGCGCGGCCGTGCTTGAGATCGATCCTTCCCGCACGCCGCCTCCGGGCGGGTTCGACGTCACCACCGAGCCGCTGCCCGCCGACGGCCTGAACCGCCGATTCGCTGATGTGGACGGCAATCTGAAGAACGGCGGCATCGCCATCGACAGCGGCCCCTTCACGGGCGCGTTCCTGCATTTCGACGCCAACGGCGCCGCGACGGTGCGTGAGGGCGCCGGGGCGGACAGCGCGCTGATCGAGACGTTCTACGATCCGTTCGCGGCCGACGCGGTGCTGAAGGTCTACGCGACCGGCCCGCGCAACGCCTATGATCTTCTGTGGCATTCGAACGGCTCGCTCTATGTGCCCACCAACGGCTCGGCCGCCGGCGGCAACGTGCCCGACAATCCCAACACGGCGCAGAACGAGGGGCTCAACAGCGTGCCGCTGCAGCCGGACCTGCTGCTGCGCGTCGAGCAGGGCGGCTATTACGGCCACCCCAACGCGCTGCACGACCATTTCGTGCTCAACGGCGGCAATCCGACCGCCGGGGTAGATCCGTTCGAGGTGGCGGGCCCGTCGGGCTACGCCGTCGGCGTGCAGCCCGACGCCGCGTGGGACCCGGACGCCCTCTACAGCCTCGGCAACAGCCGCTCGCCGAACGGCGTCATCGAATATCATAGCGATGTGTGGGGCGACCGGCTACAAAACGCCATAATTTTTACAGAGTATTCCGGTGGGAACGATCTTCGCGCGGTGCTGCTGGATGACGACAAATCTGTGATCGCCGATTTCGTGCTGCGGGACTTCAACGGAAAGCCGATCAATCACTACCTCAACCCGCTCGATCTGGTCGCCGATCAGGATACGGGCCGTCTTTATATGATAACGCTGAATCGCGTAACAGGAGAGAGTCAGATCGTCATGCTTGACCCCGCGCCCCCCCCCTTCCGCATCGAGGCCGAGACTTTTTCGATCTCCTCCGGGTTCACCGTCGCCAACAGCAACAATGCGTCCGGAGGACAGATCCTCCAGGGCGTCGGGACCGGTGAGCAGCGCGCCAGCATGGTCTTCACCGGTCCGTCGGGCTATTACGCCGTAGATATCGGCCATTTCGACGAGAACGACGGCGTCGCCCGCATGGCGATGTTTGTTGACGGGATCGCGGTGGACGCTTTCCTGTGGGATCAGGAACTGGGTTCTCCGGCCGCCGCGCCGGCGACGCTGACCACACAGCGCGTCAACGTCTTTCTCGAGAACGGCGCGACCATTGAGCTGCGCGGGTTCCGCACGGCGGGCGAGCCGCTGCGCACCGATTATCTCGAGTTCAGCTACATCGCCGATGCGGCGCCCGGCTCGGCGCCGGTCAACAGCGCGCCGTCCGGGGCGACGACGATCGTCAACCAGCCTTTCGCGTTCACCGGCGCTGCGGTCGTGTCGGTATCCGACGCCGACAGCGGTTCGCTGACCACCACGCTGCGGGTCGAGAACGGCGCGGTCTCCCTCGGCGCGACCGGCGCCGCCGTGGTGGTCACGGACGGCGGGGCGACCACGACCATCTCGGGAACCACGGCGCAGGTGAACGCGGCGCTGGCTGGGCTGACCTTCACGCCTGCGGCTGGCTTTGTCGGCGACGCCGCCATCACGGTGGAGACTTCGGACGGCGGACTGACCGACACCGACACGATCTCGGTGACTGTCGGGGGCTTTGGCGACCCCGACGCGGTGATCTCGGTGCGCAGCCGCGACCCCGGCCATTTCGAGGACCGGCTGCACTTCAACTGGAACGACGATCCCGGCGCGAACTCGTCAACGGTGCGCGACTTCAAGGACACCGGGATCGTCTTCGTCTCCAATGACGGCACGGCGCCGCTGCAGATCAGCGGCTTCGACCTGAGCGGGCCGTTCAAGCTGGCCGATCCGGCGCAGCTGAACGGTGTGACGCTGCAGCCCGGCGCCGAGATCGCCGTGGAGGTCCAGTTCGACCGCGCCGCCTTCACCGCCCGTCCGAACGGCGTCTCGGGCGTGTTCGAGGGCCGCCTCGACATCTTCAGCAACGATCTCGGCCAGAACAGCATCTCGGTCGATCTCGCCGGCCACTGGCAGAACAAGACCGAAGGCGGCTGGGAGCCCAACGTCAACGAGGTCTGGGAAGTCTTCGGCTTCGGCAACCGCATCCCCGACCTGCCGCTGCAGGACGGCCCCGCCAACCCGCTCGACACCTTCGGCCTCTACGAGCAGCTGACCCCCGAGGAGGTGCTGTCGCCGCACTGGAAGATCGCCGACGGCTTCACCGGGGCGACCTTCACCCTGATCGGCCGCTGGTCCGGCCCGAGCAGCGAGGGCATCGCGATCCACCGGCCGTTCGCCAAGGGAAGCACGGTGGTGAACCTGTTCAACGAGGTCAAGGACAGCCAGACCGTGCTGCCCGACCGCGGGACCAGCACCACCGCCGTGGCGGGCGTCGTGCTCGACCCGCGCTACGCCTCGGCGACCTTCACCAACACGGAGATCCCCGACGGCTGGGTGGGCGATGACGTCTTCAGCATCCGCGGCGACAACCTCTCGAGCGATCCGTCGCTGAACACCACCGGCGACCTGCCGTCCGACGCCACGCTCGAGGACATCTACGGCCACTGGATGCGCATCTTCCAGGCCATCGACGCCGAGGGGAACATCATCCCCAACGTCTATCTCGGCATTCAGGACAAGATCGGCATCAACAGCGATTTCAACGATCTGATGTTCATCATCAGTGGCGTCACGCCTGCAAGCCAGGCGCCGGTGAACGCGGCGCCGGCGCAGATCACGATGGCCGAAGACAGCTCCTTCGCCTTCACGGGCGCGAACGCCATCAGCGTCAGCGACCCGGACGGGGCCGCGCTGACCAACCGCATGACCGTGCTGCTCTCCGTCGAGCATGGCACGCTCGTGATCGACCCCACGACGAACGTCACGATCACGGGCAGCGGCACCGGGCAGATCCAGCTCGTCGCCAGCACGGTGTCGGGCGCGGGCAATACGGCGCAGAACCTCATGAACGCCGCGCTCGCCAAGCTGATCTATACGCCGACACCGAACTACGACGGCCCCGACGCGCTGCGCATCGTGACCAACGACCGCGCGCTGAAGGACATCGACACCGTCGCCATCACGGTGACCAACGTCGATGACGACGCCCCGATCGTGCTGGACGCGAGCGCGCCGGAGATCACCGTCGCGGGCGGGACAAGCACGCAGGTGACCGTGCACTATCGCGACGACGTCGCGCTGGACCTTGGTTCGCTCGGGATCGACGACATCCGTGTCGTCGATCCGTCCGGCGGGCTGCTGTCGGTCACCAACGCCGCCGTCACGCCCGGCGCTGACGCCCGCACGGCGACGGTCGTCTACACCGTCGCCGCGCGCGGCGGCGTCTGGGAGGCGGTGGACAACGGCGCCTACCAGATCGAACTGCTGGCGGGTTCGGTCGCCGACGCCCTCGGCGCCACGGCGCCGGCAGCGGTGATCGGGTCCTTCGAGGTCGCGCTGCCGCTGCCGCCGGCGACGCGCGTCGAAGCCGAAACGCTGACGCGGACCGCAGGTTTCACCGTCGCCAATCTGGGGGCCGCCTCAGGCGGTCAGGTGCTGGCCAATTCGGGATCGGGCGAACAGCGCGCCGAGATGGTCTTCGGCGGCGAAGCGGGCCGCTACAGCGTGACCATCGGCTATTTCGACGAGAACGACGGCGTGGCCTCGATGCGCCTGCTCGTCAACGACATCGAGATCGGCGCGTGGCTTTGGGACCAGGATCTGGGCACCGCGAACGGCAACGCGCAGGCGCGCGCCTCGCGCACTTTCGTGGACGTCGCGCTCCGTCCCGGCGACGTGGTCGAGATCGCGGGCTTCGCCAATGGCGGCGAGCCGCTGCGCACCGACTATCTCGACTTCCAGTTCCTGCTGCCTCTGGGCGAGGGCGCCCAGAGGCCCAACAACGCGACGCCGAATGCGGTGAGCCTCGACGAGGATGGCGTGTTCGCCTTTTCCGGGGTCAACGCGATTTCGGTGTCCGACCCGGACAGCGCGGCGTTGACGACGACGCTCAGCGTTTCGGAGGGCGTGCTGAACGTCGCCGCCGCCGACGGCGTATCCGGCGACGGCACGGCGACCGTCGTGATCACCGGTTCGGCCGCGACGATCAACGCCGCGCTGGCGGGGCTGACCTATGCGCCGGCGCAGGATTTCTTCGGCGACGATGTGCTGACCATCGTCACGTCGGACGGCGCGCTGAACGACACCGACACCGTGGACATCACGGTCGCCCCGGTGAACGACGCGCCGACGGCCGGGTCGCTCTCGACGTCGGTCAGCGCCGGTGAGGAGTTGCTGATCGCGTTGCCGATCGACGATGTCGATGACGAACTGAGCGCGCTCGAACTCACGTTGCCCGCCACATCGGTCTTTGGCGGCGTGGTGGTGGACAATGGCGGCGGTCAGGTCAGCTACACGCCGGCCGCAGGCTTCACCGGTGCGGACAGCTTCACCTATTCGGTGACCGACCCGGGCCTTCTGTCCTCCGGGACGGCGACCGTGACCATCGAGGTCGGCGGGGTAGCCGGCACGCCGCCGACCGCGGCGATCACGCGGATGTTCGACGTCAATATCTCCGGCGGCGTCTTCGCCGTGGTGCAGGTGACCTACAACGACAATGTCGGACTCGACGTGAGCACCCTGGACGCGGCGGATCTCGTCGTGACGGGTCCGGGCGGGGCGCTGAGCATCATCGACGTGGCGGTCAGCGAGATGACGAACGGCTCGCCGCGCGTGGTTTCGTATAGCATCGGCGCCCCCGGCGGGGCCTGGGATGCAGGCGACAACGGCGTCTACACGATCAGTCTTGCGGCCAATCAGGTCTTTGACATCGACGGCTTTGCAGCCGCGCCGGTCGCCTCGCTGGGCGGCTTCACGGTCACCGCGCCCGCCGCAGCGACGCTGCGCGTCGAGGCGGAGGATTTCACCATCGCGCAAGGCTTCGTCTCGGCCTCCATCGGCGCAGCCTCGGCGGGCGGCATCCTGCAGGCGGTCGGTTCGGACGAGCAAATCGCCAGCTATGTCTTCACCGGCGCGGCGGGCGTCTATGACCTCGGCATCGGCTATTTCGATGAGAACGACGGCGAGGCTTCGCTCCAGGTTCTGGTCAACGGGGAGCAGATCGACAGCTTCGTCTGGGATCAGGATCTTGGCTTCAATCTGGCCGACAACGCGACTGCGGCAATCCGGGGCATCGCCGGTGTGGCGCTGCGTCCCAACGACGTGGTGGAGCTGCGCGGGTTCGCCGACGGCATCGAGCCGCTGCGGGTGGACTACGTGGACTTCCAGTTTGTCGAGAACCTGCCCGCCGAGAGCTTCCGCGTCGAGGCGGAGGCGTTCGCGCTTTTGCAGGGCTTCAAGATCCAGGCCCGCTCGGCCGCGTCGGGCGGGGCTAACATCGAGGCCGTCGGCGGGGGCGAGCAGATCGCCTCGTATGTGTTCACGGGGATGGACGGCCTCTACAACCTCGGGCTCGGCCATTTCGACGAGAACGACGGCGTGGCGTCGATGCGGGTGCTGGTGAACGGGGCCGAGATCGACTCGTTCCAGTGGAGCCTGAACACCGGCTCGGCCAATCCCACCGCCGCCGCGCTGGTCGAGCGCGCGATCACCGACGTGGCGCTGCGGGCGGGCGACGTGATCCAGCTCCGCGGCTTCGGCGCGCCGGGCGAACCGATCCGCACCGACTATCTCGACTTTGACAGGGTGGGCGATCTGCCGCCGCCGCCGGACAACACGTTCCGCGTGGAGGCGGAGACTTTCACGATCGTGCAGGGCTTCGGGGTAGAAGTGATCGGGCCGCAGGCGTCGGGCGACACCGTGCTGCGCTCGTTCGGCGCGAGCGAGCAGATCGCGACCTATACGTTCGCCGAGACGTCCGGGGTCTACGATCTGGCGATCGGTTATTTCGACGAGAACGACGGATCGGCCTCGATGCGTGTGCTGCGCAACGGGACCGAGATCGACAGCTTCCTGTGGAACGAGGATCTGGGCTCGCCGCTGGCCGACCCGAGCACTGCGACGGTCCACCTGATCAGCGGCGTGACGATCCAGAGCGGCGACATCATCGCGCTTCGCGGTTTTGGCGACGGCACGGAGCCGCTGCGCACCGACTATGTCGATTTCACCAAGGTGTTGGACGTCGCGCCGCCGCCTGCGCCGTTCCGCGTAGAGGCGGAGGCGTTCACGCTGGTTCAGGGCTTCAAGGTCCAGGCGCGCTCGACCGCGTCAGGCGGCGCCAACATCGAGGCCGTCGGCGGGGGCGAGCAGATCGCGTCCTACGTCTTCAACGGGACGGCGGGCGTCTATGACCTCGCCCTCGGCCATTTCGACGAAAACGACGGCGTCGGCTCGATGCGGCTGCTGGTGAACAACGAGGAGATCGATGCGTTCCAGTGGGACCAGGACACCGGTTCCGCCAACCCTACGGCTGCGGCGCTGATCGAGCGTCAGATCGAGAATGTGGCGCTCGAAGTC
>CAZRFB010000413.1:0-5322 GCA_964599185.1 uncultured Rhodobacterales bacterium
GACGACCACACCGTGCGGCTGAACCTCGCCGACGCCGACATCGCGCTGATCGCCGGGCTGGCGGAATATCCCGCGCTGATCGTGCACCGCTCGTTCGACGAGACCGGGGCCAATTTCAGCGAGAACCCGATCTCCACCGGCGCCTTCGAATTCGTCTCGGTGGCGGTCGGCGACCGCGCCGAGGTGCGCAAGCGCGCCAATGGCGCGTGGTGGGGCGGCGAGGCGCATCTCGACGGGATCACCTGGACCGACTACGGCACCGACCCGGCGGCGGAGGTGGCCGCGTTCGAGGCCGGCGAGATCGACGCCAACTACTGGTCCACCGCCGATTTCGCCGACATCTTCGACACGCTGGACCTGGTGCGCCATGAGGTGGTGACGGCGGCGACCGTGGTGGCGCGGATGAACGTCAACAGCCCACCCTATGACGACCGTCGCGTGCGCCGCGCCATTCAGCTTTCGGTCGATAACGCCGTGGTGCTGCAACTGGGCTTTGGCGGCGCGGGCACGGTGGCCGAGAACCACCATGTCGCGCCGATCCACCCTGAATACGCCAAGCTGCCGCCTTTCGAGCGCAACGCGGCGGAGTCGCGCCGCCTGCTGACCGAGGCGGGGCGCATGGACACCGAGTTCGAGGTGATCTCGATCGACGACGATTATCGCCGCAACACCACCGACGCCATCGCCGCGCAGATGCGCGACGCAGGCATCAAGGTGAAGCGCACCATCATTCCCGGCTCGTCGTTCTGGAACAACTGGACCACCTATCCGTTCTCGACCACCAACTGGAACATGCGCCCGCTGGGCGTCCAGGTGCTGGCGCTGGCCTATCGCACCGGCGCGGCGTGGAACGAGAGCGGCTTCTCCGACCCCGAATTCGACGAGAAACTGGGCCGCGCGCTGGCGACGCCAAGCACCGAGGAGCGTCGGCAGATCATGGCGGAGCTGCAGAAGATATTGCAGGACAGCGGCGTGCTGATCCAGTCCTACTGGCAGGCGCTCTACAACCACTCCGCGCCGCATGTGCGCGGCTACGCCAAGCATCCCACCCACGAGATGCACCTCGAGGAGGTGTGGCTGGACGCCTGAGCGGCCGCGCGCACCGAACCTGACCGGAGGCGCCGATGCTGGCGTTCATCCTGCGCCGCGCGGGCGCCATGGCGCTCACCATGCTGGCGCTGAGCTTCATCGTGTTCGCGCTGGTCAATCTTGAGCCCAACCTCAGGAAGCTGGCGCTGGAGCAGAACAACACCCGGATGGAGGCGGCGGCGGTCGAGCGCTGGCTGACCGAGAACGGCTATCGCGCGCCGCTGCTGGAGCGCTATGGCGCGTGGCTGGGCGGGGTCGTGACCGGCGACATGGGGCGCTCCACGCGGTTTCGCGCGCCGGTGGCCGAGGTGCTGTGGCCAAGGCTGGGCTATACGGCTGTGCTGGCGTTCTGGGTGCTGGTCACGATGATCCCCGGCGCGCTGCTGATCGGGGTGCTGGCGGGGATGCGGGAGGGATCGGCCACCGACCGAAGTCTCTCGGTTTTCGCGATCATCACCTCCGCGACGCCGGAATACGTCTCGGGCATCATCTTCACGGTGATCTTCGCCTCCGGGCTGGGCTGGCTGAAGGGCGTGGCGCGGGCGGGCGCGCCGACCTTCGACACGCTGGCGCTGCCGGTGATGACCATGGCGATCTACGGCATGGGCTATATCAGCCGGATGACGCGGGCCGCGATGGCGGAGGTGATGACCGCGCAATACATCCGAACCGCGCGGCTGAAGGGCCTCAGCTTTCGCGTCATCGTGCTGCGCCACGCGCTGCGCAACGCGCTGATCGCGCCGTTCACGGTGATCATGCTGCAGTTTCCCTGGCTGCTGACCGGCGTGGTGATCGTCGAGACGCTGTTCAACTACAAGGGCTTCGGCTGGACGCTGGTCGAGGCCGCCAACAACAACGACATCGACCTGCTGCTGGCCTGTTCGCTGGTGTCGGTGGCGGTGGTGCTGACGACGCAGGCGATCTCCGACATCGGCTATGCCGCCCTCAACCCGCGCATCCGGGTGTCGTGAGATGCAGTTTCTCTCCGCAGGGCAGATCGTCGCGCAGGCCTTGGCGCAGTTCTGGCCGGTGTGGCTGTGCCTCGCCGCGATCTTTGGCGCGGGGCTGGCGTTCAGGGGCCGTCTGGGGCTGTTCGGGCGGCTGTTTCACAGCGGCGTGGGCATGGCGGGGCTGGGGCTGGTGCTGTTCTGGGCGCTGACCGCAGTTTTCGCCGACGTGGTGGCGGTGCATGATCCGCTGGCGCAGTTCGGCGCCGTCAAGCGGCAAGGGCCGGGGGTGATCGACCCCGTCTCGGGCGCGGCGTTCCTGTTCGGCGCTGACAATCTGGGCCGCGATCTGTTCAGCCGCGTGGCGCACGGCGCGCAGTTCGTGCTGATCATCGCGCCGGCGGCGACGCTGGTGGCCTACGCCATCGGCGTGGCGCTAGGCCTGCCGGCCGGCTATTTCGGCGGACGCATCGACGCGGCGTTGTCGTTTCTCGCCAATCTGGTGCTGGCGTTTCCGGTGATCTTGCTGTTCTACCTGCTGGTGACGCCGGGCGTGCGCGAGACCGCGATCCCGAACGCGATGGCGGGCGTGTTCTTCCTGTTTCCGCTGCTGGTGGCGGGCGGGGCGATCTGGCTGCGCTACGCCGGGCGGCGCGCGGTGCTGATCCCGGCGATGGCGGCGGTGATCGGGGTCGGCGGGTGGCTCTATGTCGGCCTCGTGTTCGCGCCGCCGGGGCCGTTCGTGACGCTGGCGCCCAACGTGCTGAACATCTTCGCCGCCGTGGTGTTCGCCTCCAGCCCCGGCGTGTTCCGCATCGTGCGCGGGCTGACCATGGACATCAGGACCCGCGACTATGTCGCCGCCGCCCAGACCCGGGGGGAACGCGCCTGGTATGTGATGCTGTGGGAGATATTGCCCAACGCGCGCGGGCCGCTGATCGTGGATGGCTGCCTGCGCATCGGCTACACCACCATCCTGCTCGGCACGCTGGGGTTTTTCGGGCTGGGGCTGGCGCCGGAAAGCCCCGACTGGGGCTCGATGATCAACCAGACGCGCGGCTTCATCCGGCTGGGCGCCTTCATCGTGCTGCCGCAGACGCTGGCGCTGGCGTCGCTGGTGCTGGGGCTGAACCTGCTGGCCGACGGCCTGCGCGAACAGGCGCTGCGGGATTGAGCGGGTGGACAGCCCCCTCACCCCGACTCTCCCCCCCCAAGGGGGGAGAGGGAGCGCAAGCGGCGCCGCCAGCGCGCAGGGATGCAGCGGCGGCGCCGTCGGCGACCCTCGCGCCCCCTCTCCCGTATGCGGGAGAGGGTCGGGGTGAGGGCGCGCCCGTGAGGAGACCCGCCGCATGACCGAACCGATCCTGCAGATCGACAACCTCAGCGTCAGCTTCGCCACCCGCGCGGGCGCGATTGCGGCGGTGACGGATTTCTCCTGCACGGTGGCGCCGGGCGAGGCGATGGGGCTGGTGGGCGAATCGGGCTGCGGCAAGTCCACCGTGGCGCTGGCGATCATGCGCGACCTTGGGCGCTGCGGGCGCATCACCGGCGGGTCGATCCGGTTTCGCGGCGAGGATCTGGTCACCGCCGATGCGGCGCGCCTGCGCGCGCTGCGCGGGAACAAGATCGCGATGGTGTATCAGGAGCCGATGGCGTCGCTGAACCCGGCGATGCGGATCGGCGCGCAACTGGTCGAGGCGCCGATGCTGCACGAGGGCCTGTCCCGCGCCGCGGCGGCCCGGCGCGCGCTGGAGATGCTGCGCGCCGTGCGCCTGCCCGACCCCGAGCGGATGATGACCGCCTGGCCGCACCAGATCTCGGGCGGCCAGCAGCAGCGCGTGGTGATCGCCATGGCGCTCTTGTCAAAGCCCGACCTGCTGCTGATGGACGAGCCGACCACCGCGCTGGATGTGACGGTCGAGGCCGGCGTCGTCGATCTGGTCAAGGATCTGGCCGACCGGTTCGGCGTCTCGATGCTGTTCATCTCGCACAACCTCGGGCTGGTGCTGGAGACCTGCGACCGCGTCACGGTGATGTATGCCGGCGAGGCGGTGGAGACCGGCGCCATCGCCGACGTGTTCGATCGGATGCGCCATCCCTACACCCAGGGGCTGTTCCGCTCGATCCCGCTGCCCGGCGCCGACCGCGACAGCCGCCCGCTGGTCGCGATCCCCGGCCAGCCGCCCTTGCCGCAGGAGCGCCCGCAGGGCTGCGCCTTCGCCCCGCGCTGCGCCCACTTCCAGGCCGGGCGCTGCGACAGCGGCGCCGTCGCCATGACCCCTGCGCCCGGCGCGCGGCATGTCGCCCGCTGCCTGCGCCACGGCGAGATCGACTGGGCGGCGCCGCCCGCCGTCGAGGCCCGCGCCCCCGCCGCGCCTCCCGGCGCCGTGGCGCTGCGCGTCGAGGGGCTCAGCAAGCGCTACGCCGTCACCGCCAACGCCCTGTTCGGCGCGCGCGAGACCCGCACGGTGAAGGCCGTTGAAGCGGTCAGCTTCGAGGCGCGCGAGGCCGAAACCGTGGCCATCGTCGGCGAATCCGGCTGCGGAAAATCCACGCTGGCCAAGGTGCTGCTGGGGCTGGAGACCGCCGACGCCGGCTCCGTCAAGCTGGGCGATCTCGAGATCGGCGCGCTGGCGGTGGGCGCGCGCGGCGCCGCCACGGTCAGCCGGATCCAGATGGTGTTCCAGAACCCGTTCGATACGCTGAACCCCAGCCAGACCGTCGGCGCCCAGATCCTGCGCGTGCTGGAGATGTTCGGCGTCGGCGACGATCAGGCCGACCGGCGCGCGCGGATGCTGCGGCTGCTCGACACCGTGAAACTGCCGCGCGCCTTCGCCGACCGCCTGCCGCGACAGCTCTCGGGCGGACAGAAACAGCGCATCGGCATCGCCCGCGCCTTCGCTGGCGCGCCGCGCGTGGTGGTGGCCGACGAGCCGGTTTCGGCGCTGGACGTCAGCGTTCAGGCCGCCGTGCTCGACCTGCTGATGGCGATCCAGCGCGAAAGCCGCACCACCCTGCTGTTCATCAGCCACGACCTTTCCATCGTGCGCTATCTCAGCGACCGGGTGGTGGTGATGTATCTGGGCCATGTCGTCGAGCAGGGAACCACCGACCAGGTGTTCCAGCCGCCCTATCACCCCTACACCGAGGCGCTGCTGTCCGCCGCGCCGGTCGCCGACACCAGCGTGGTGCGGAGCCGGATCGTGCTGGAGGGCGAGATTCCGTCGGCGACGCACCCGCCGCCGGGATGCCCGTTCCAGACCCGCTGTCCACGCAAGGCTCAGGT
>CAZRFB010000414.1:0-2731 GCA_964599185.1 uncultured Rhodobacterales bacterium
AGATTGTCGTAGATGAACAGCCCCAGCCGCACCAGCCACGCGGGCCGCACGCCGGGTTGATGCGGCAGCACGAAGCGCAGCGGCCATGAGATATGCGGCATGGCGCGCAGCAGCACCTCGCGCTCCTCCAGCGCCTCGCGCACCAGCCGGAACTCGTAGAACTCCAGATAGCGCAAGCCGCCGTGAAACAGCTTGGTGGAGGCCGACGAGGTGGCCTGCGCCAGATCGCCCTGTTCGCAAAGGAACACGCCAAGGCCCCGCCCCGCCGCATCCCGCGCGATGCCGCAGCCGTTGACGCCGCCGCCGATCACCGCAATGTCGAATACCGTGTCTTGTGCCATGACCGTTAACAAACATGAGTCGGGCGGCAATTGCAAGCAAAACGCGCATCAGGGATGTGCGTTTGTGTTATTTTTTGCGCGTTATGGTGCGGTGCAGCATGATATTCGCGGATAAACGCCCTTGCCGCGTTGCTTTTGGCGCGCATATGTTCGCTTTGTTCGCGATGCGTAGGAGAGCGCGCCATGGGACTTTCGTTTCGGCAGCAGGAGATCGTCGATCTCGCCCGCCGCCAGCGGCGCGTCACGGTCGAGGATCTTGCGGAGCGCTTCAGCGTCACCCGCCAGACCATCCGCCGCGACCTTGCCGAACTGTGCGACAAGCGGGTGCTGGCGCGGGTGCACGGCGGCGCGATGTTGGCCTCGGGCGTCGCCAACGTCAATTATGAGGCGCGCAACGCGCTGGCCGGGCCGCAGAAGGAGGAGCTGGCGCGGCTGTGCGCCGCCGAGATCCCCGACGACTGTTCGCTGTTCATGAACATCGGCACCACCACCGAGGCGGTGGCGCGCGCGCTGGGCGCGCATCGCAACCTGCTGGTGATCACCAACAACCTCAACGTCGCCAACACGCTGGCGCAGAACCCGCACTGCGAGGTGATCGTGGCGGGCGGGGTGCTGCGCCGCTCCGACAACGGCATCATCGGCGAGGCGACGGTGGATTTCATCCGCCAGTTCAAGGTGGATTACGCGATCATCGGCGCCTCGGCCATCGACCATGACGGCGCCCTGCTCGACTATGATTTTCGCGAAGTGCGGGTGGCGCAGGCGATCATCGCCAACGCGCGGCGCACGTTTCTGGTCGTCGACGCCACCAAGTTCACCCGCTCGGCGCCGGTGCGCATCGCCCATATCTCCGAGATCAGCGCGCTGTTCACCGACGCGGCCCCGCCCGACAGCATCGCCAAGCTGTGCCGCGAGCACGAGGTCGCGGTGCGCGTCGCCGCTCAGGCCGCCGCGCCGGTCTCCTGAGCCGCCAGCCCGGCGAACAGCCGCCGCTGCTCCGCCGTCCAGGCGCCCATGTCATAGCGGCGCACCCGCTCACGCAGCACCTTCATGCGCGCGCGCTGCTCGGCCTCGGGCATGTCGAGCGCCTGGTCGATGGCGGCGTCCATCGAGCGGTTGGAGAACGGGTTGGCCATCACCGCCGCCGCCAGCGGCACGGCGGCGCCGGCGAATTCCGACAGCACCAGCGCCCCGGTCCCCTCGCGCCGCGCCGCGACATATTCCTGCGCCACCAGGTTCAGCCCGTCGCACAGCGGCGCGATCCAGCACACGTCCGCCGCCTGATGATACGCAACCAGCTTCTTGAACGCGATGGCGCGCGAAATCAGCGACACCGGCTGCCAGTCCAGCCGCCCGAAGCGCCCGTTGATGCGCCCGGTCAGTTCCTCGATCTCGCGCTGCACCGCCTCATAGACCGCCATGTTGCGGTTGGCGGGCACCGAAACCAGCATCAGCCGCACCTTGCCGATCAGATCGGGGCGCCGCTCGAACAGCCGCTCATAAGCCAGCAGCGTCTCGACATTGCCCTTGGTGTAGTCGGTGCGCGACACCGACAGGATCAGCTTGCGCGCGCCCAGCTCTGCGCGGATCTCGTCCAGCAGCCGCCCGGTCTCGGGGTCGTCGGCGACCTGCCCGACGTAATCGACGTCCACACCCACCGGCCAGGCGCTCAGCTCCACGTCGCGGCCCTTGAACGACAGCCGCGTCGGCGTCGCCATCTCCGACAGCGCCATGCCCTGCGGCGAGAAATCGGCGCGCGTGGGCGCCTCCGCCGCCAGCGTCGCGCCGCAGAGCGCATGGGCGACATGGGTGAAGTTGGCGGCGTAGCGCGGGATGTGAAAGCCCACCACGTCGCAGGCCAGCAGGCTCTCGACGATCTCCTGCCGCCATGGCAGCACCGAGAACATGTCGGCCGACGGGAACGGCGTGTGGTGGAAAAAGGCGATCTTCACATTCGGCTTGAGCTTGCGCAGATAGCCCGGCGCCAGCCAGAGGTTATAGTCGTGAAACCATGCCACGCCGTCGTCGGCCACCTCGGCGGCGGCGGCTTCCGCGAAGGCCCAGTTGACCTCGCGAAACGTCGGCCAGTCCACCGGGTCGTAGTTGTAGCGCTCCTTGAAGCCGTGCAGGATCGGCCAGATCGCCTCCTTGGAGGTGACGTGGTAGAAGCTTTTCACCTGCGCCGAGGTCAGCGGCAGGCGCGAGACGCGATAGGCGCCGTAGCTGTCCTCGATCTCGATCACCCGCTCGAAGGCCGCGCGCTCGGCCGCGTCGTCCACCTGCTCCCACGCCACCCAGGCGCCCTTGCCGTCGCGGCCCATGAAGCTTTTCAGCGTCGGCACGATGCCGTTGGGGCTCTTGTTCTCGCGCAGGGTGGGCACGCCATCGAC
>CAZRFB010000415.1:0-3532 GCA_964599185.1 uncultured Rhodobacterales bacterium
CGGCCGGAGATATTGGCCGAGGGCGCCGCCACCGGCCGCCCCACCGCCCGCAGCAGCGCCTGCGCCAGGGGATGCGCCGGAACGCGCACCGCCACGGTCGCCAGCCCCGCGCCCGCCAGATCGCACACGTCCGCGCCCGCCCGCCTCGGCGCGACCAGCGTCAGCGGCCCCGGCCAGAACGCCGCCGCCAGCCGCAGCGCCAGCGGCGGCAGCGCGGCGACGCGCGCGGCCGCCGCAAGATCGGCGACATGGGCGATCAGCGGGTTGAAGCGCGGGCGGCCCTTGGCCTCATACAAACGCGCCACCGCGCCCGCGTCGCCCGCCAGCGCGCCGAGGCCATAGACAGTCTCGGTGGGAAACGCGACCAGCGCGCCGCCGCGCAGCGCCGCCGCCGCCGCGCCGATGTCGCCCTCGCCCCACACCTGCGTCGCGCCCCGTGTTGCGCCTTGCGTCATCGCCCCCGCCTTTGCACCGCCTGCGCCGCGCTCTATCATCGCTGGCGATCCCGGCCAACCGCGCCCCCAACCGCGCCCCCAACCGCGCCCCCAACCGCGCCAAGGAACCCTGCCTCATGTCCTATCAGCCGCCGCTTGGCGAGATCGCCTTCACCCTCGACCACATGATCGGCGCGGACGCGCTGACACGGACCGACCGCTACGCCGAGGCGACGGCGGAGACGCGCGACGCGGTGCTGGCCGAGGCCGGGCGGCTCTGCGCCGAGGTGATGGCGCCGCTGAACGCCGTCGGCGACCAGCACCCCGCGCGGCTGGAGAACGGCGTGGTGCGCACCGCGCCGGGCTTTGCGGAGGCCTATGCCGCGATCCGCGACGGCGGCTGGGTGGGCGTGGCCGCCGACCCCGCGTTCGGCGGCATGGGCCTGCCGCAGACGGTGGCGGTGGCGGTGCGCGAAATGATGAGCGCGGCGAACCTGTCGCTGGCGCTGGCGCCGCTGCTCAGCGAGGGCCAGATCGAAGCGCTGGAGACCCACGCGCCCGACGCGGTGAAGGCGCTCTATCTGCCCAAACTGATCGCCGGAGCGTGGACCGGCACCATGAACCTGACCGAGCCGCAGGCGGGCACCGACCTCGCCGCGCTGCGCAGCAAGGCCGAGCCGGACGGGAGCGGCGCCTACCGCATCACCGGGCAGAAGATCTATATCACCTGGGGCGACCACGACATGGCGGAGAACATCTGCCACCTGGTGCTCGCCCGCCTGCCCGACGCGCCGGAGGGGGTGCGCGGCATCTCGCTGTTTCTGGCGCCGAAATACCTGCCCGACGCGAACGGCGCCCCCGGCGTCGCCAACGCGCTGCGCGCGCTGTCGCTGGAGCGCAAGATGGGCATCCACGCCTCGCCCACCTGCGTGATGGCGTTCGAGGGCGCCAAGGGCTGGCTGATCGGCGAGCCGAACCGGGGGCTGGCCTGCATGTTCACCATGATGAACAACGCCCGGCTGGGCGTCGGCGCGCAAGGCGTCGGCGTGGCGGAGGCCGCGCTGCAAAAGGCGCTGGCCTATGCGCGCGAGCGGCGGCAGGGCGCCACCGCCAGCGGCGAGAGCGGCATCATCGGCCACGCCGACGTGCGGCGGATGCTGATGAGCATGAAGGCGCGCACCGCCGCCGCGCGCGCCATCATCTACGCCTGCGCCTTCGCCATCGACATGGACGCCGCCGAAGCCGCGCCGGAATGGGCCGCGCGCGCAGGGTTCCTGACCCCCATCGCCAAGGCGTTTTCTACCGATGTCGGCTGCGAGGTCGCGAGCCTCGGCGTGCAGGTGCACGGCGGCATGGGCTTTGTCGAGGACGCCGGCGCCGCGCAACTGCTGCGCGACGCGCGCATCACGCCGATCTATGAGGGGACCAACGGCGTGCAGGCGATGGACCTTGTCGGCCGCAAGCTGGCCGACGGCGGCGCGGCGGCGCGCGCCCTGCTGGCCGAGATCGGCGCAGAGGCCGACGACCCGCGCCTCGCCGCCGCCCACGCCGCCGTGACGCAGGCGACCGACTGGATGCTGGCGGCGGCGGTGCGCGACCGGCAGGCGGGCGCGGCGGATTATCTGCGCGCCTGGGGGCTGCTGCTCGGCGCGCATTACCTGTGCAGGGGCGCGAAGGCCGACCCCGCCCGCGCGCCGCTGGCCGCGTTCTTCCTGCGCCGCGAGGCCCCCGCGATCGCCGCGCACTGCGCCGCAGCCACGGACGGCGCCGACAGCGTGTTCGCCGACGCGCTGGCCTCGTGACCGCCGCGCCGCTGGCGGCGGGCGAAAGCCTCGCCGGGCTGGTCACGCCCTTCGCCCCCCCGGCGCCGGGCGAGGCCGTGACGGTCGCGCCCGGCGTGCTGTGGCTGCGCCTGCCGCTGCCGATGACGCTGGACCACGTCAACGTCTATGCGCTGGACGACGGCGACGGCTGGACCGTGATCGACGCGGGGCTGGCCTGTTCTGGGTGCCGCGAGGCGTGGGCGCGGCTCAGGGCCGGGCCGCTGGCGGGCCGCCCGGTGCGCCGCCTTGTCGTCACCCATCACCACCCCGATCACGTCGGGCTGGCGGGGTCGTTCATCGCCGGGGGCGCGGAGCTATGGACCACCCGCACCGCGTGGCTCACCGCGCGGATGCTGACGCTCGACCATCACGCCCGCCCGACGCCCGAAGCCTTGCGCTTCTACAGGCGCGCGGGCTGGTCGGCGACGCGGCTGGCGGCTTACGCCGCGCGCGAGCCGTTCAATTTTTCGCGCAGCGTCGAGCCGTTGCCGCCGGGCTTTCGCCGCCTGGTCGAAGGCGAGACCGTGGCCATGGGCGCCCGGCGCTGGCGCGTCGTGATGGGCGGCGGCCATGCGCCGGAACACGCGACGTTCTGGAGCGAGGACGGCGCGCTGGCGCTGACCGGCGATCAGGTGTTGCCGCGCATCTCCTCCAACATCGGCGTCTATCCCACCGAGCCCGACGCCGATCCGCTGTCGGAATGGCTGGAGAGCTGCGCGCGGCTGGCGCTTCTGGCGGACCCGCGCCGCCTCGCCCTGCCCGGCCACAACGCGCCGTTCACCGGCCTGCCGCTGCGGCTGAGGCAACTGGCCGAGAACCACGCCGGCGCGCTCACCCGGCTGCGCCGCCATCTGGCGCAGGCGCCGCGCACGGCGGTCGAGTGCTTTGCGATGCTGTTCAAGCGCGAGATCGACGACGGCGTGTATGGGCTGGCCACGGCGGAGGCCGTCGCGCACCTCAACCACCTGCGCGCGCGGGGCGAAGCTGTGGCGGAGGAAGGCGCCGACGGCGCGCTGCGGTTTCGGTTGGCGCCATGACCGCCGCCGCCCGCCCGCCGTCGCCGCCCGGCCTGCGCATCCGGCTGGTGTTCGACGACGGCGCCATGATCGGCCCCGGCAAGGCCGACCTGCTGACGCTGATCGCCGAGACCGGCAGCATCGCGGCGGCGGGGCGGCGGATGGGCATGAGCTACAAGCGCGCCTGGCTGCTGGTCGAGACGCTGAACGCCACCTTCGCCGCGCCGCTGGTCGAGAGCAGCCGGGGCGGCGCGGGCCA
>CAZRFB010000416.1:0-1721 GCA_964599185.1 uncultured Rhodobacterales bacterium
CATGTCCTTCAACCCCGCCGCGTTCATCGCGAAAGTGCCGAAGGTGGCGCCGACGACGCCGGTCAGGATCACCAGCACCGCCGTCAGCCCCGGCAACCCGCCCAGACTGTCCGACAGCGCCATCGCCACCGGCGTGGTGACCGATTTCGCCGCGACCGAGGCGAGCATGGTCTGCGAGGCGCCGAACAGCCACGCGAACCCCACCGCCGACAGCGTGGCGGCGACCGAGCCGAACAGCAGCGCGCCGAAGATCGGCGCCGCCGCACGCCGCACCATGCTCATCGCCCGCCACAGCGGCACCGCCAGCGCCACCGTCGCGGGCCCGAGCATGACATGCACGAACTGCGCGCCCTCGAAATAGCGCGCATAGCCTACGCCCGAGACGGTGAGCGCGCCCGACAGCAGGATGATCGCGATCAGCACCGGGTTGAACAGCGGGATGCGTCCCGCAGCCTTCCAGATCGCATCGCCCGCCAGATAGGCCGCCAGCGTCGCGGTGATCGCGGCGAGCGGGTGGGCGGAGAGATAGCTCCAGAGCCGGAACGCCAGATCGGCCTCGCTCATTGCTCCTCCTCCGAATGCGTCAGCCGCGCCAGCCAGCGGAACGCGAACGCCGTCGCCACCATCGCGACCAGGGTGCCCAGCACCACCGCCGCCAGAATCGCCGGCCACTCGTCGGCCACCGCGCCCAGATGCAGCGTCACCCCCACGCCCGCAGGCACGAACAGCAGCCCGAGGTTCTCCAGAAACCCCCGCGCCGTGGCCTCCTGCGCCTCGGTCGGCCCGCCGCGCAGCGCAAAGATCGCCAGCAGCCCGGCCATGCCCAGCACCGGGCCGGGCACCGGCAGCGCCAGCGTGTTGGCCAGCGCCTCGCCCGCCAGTTGCAGCGCGAACAGCAGCGTCAAGGCCCGGATCATCGCACACCCCCCTGTTGAAACAGCCACAGCGCCAGCGCCGCCAGCGCCAGGCCTGCGAGAGTCGCCCCGGCGATCTTGCTCCACGACCACGGCCGCGCGCCGCGCACCGCGCCGGTGCGCCCGTTGATCACCACCCGCCAGCTTTTGCCGCCATACTTGTAGGCGCCGACCCAAACCGGCAGCAGCACATGCTTGAAGGTCACGTCCGAGATGCGGGTGTCGAGCCGCGCGATGCGCTGCTGGTCGCCGCCGATGGCGGCGCGCACGTCGCGGCGGATCACGTCGTCCATCAGGCGGCGCGCCTCGGCGTAGCCGTCCTGAAGCGGCACGGTGTAGCTCTCGGCGCGAAACCCGGCCAGATAGTCGCGCGCATAGGGTTGCAGCGCGTGCAGGTCCCACGGCGCCAGCGCGTCGGTGTCGGCCTTGGGCAGCGAGGTCGCGCCCAGCACCAGCACATCGTCGAAGCCGCGCCGCACCCGCCCGCTTGCGGGGCGCCAGCGGATGCGCGCGACCTGGCTCGGCTTGCCGTCCGCCCCGCGCACCGTGACGAAATAGGTGTCGCCGCGCTCGCCCGCATAGGCGGTCTCGGTGCGGGCGTCGAAGGTCCAGTAGGGGGTGTAGATCCCGCTGAGGCTGGCGCCGGTGCGGGCGAATTTCTTCAACCCGTTCGGCGCGAACCAGAGGCCCGACAGCCAGCGCCGGATCCGCTCCTGCGCCTCGCGCTCGGGGATCGCGAACGGCAGCAGCGCCTGCGGGCGGATGTGGCGGTCGGGGGTTGGGTCGGCCACCAGCGGCGTGGCGCAG
>CAZRFB010000417.1:0-1752 GCA_964599185.1 uncultured Rhodobacterales bacterium
CGGAGAAAGGCGGTGACGGCTAAACGTCGCCGCGCGGCGAAGGTTCCCTGCCGGATGAAGACGACCGCCGCGCGGCGGCGCCGACAGGCCGCGCGACGGCGCCGACGGACCGCGCGACGGCGCCGACGGAACGAAAGCCCGGCCGCCGCGTTTCCCTTGCTGGCCGCAGCGCCGACCGGCGCGCCTTGGCGGCATGGAGCCCGAGCATGATGAACACGTCCCATGACACGACCGCCGACGACCTGCGCGCGCAGGTCGCGACGCTGCGCGCCGATATCGCCAAGCTGTCCGCGACCGCCGCCGAAGGCGTCGGCGACGGCATCGACGCCGCCGGCAGGCGGATGGCCAGAACCGGGCGCGAAGCCAAAGCCTCGGTTGTCGATGCCGTCGCCGCGAACCCGCTGATCGCGGTGGGCCTGGCGGCGGGTGTCGGCTATCTGCTCGGCATGCTGATGCGCCGATAGACCCGTGGGGCCGCACCTGATCGCGCTGTTGCGCGACGCCTTCGACAGCAGCGCCGAAGCCTTCGTCGTCAAGGCGATCGCGGTGGCGGCGCCGGTGGCGCTGGCCTCGGCCGCCGGGGTGTTCCTGACCCTCGCGGCCTACGGCGCGCTGTCCGAGATCATCGGCGCGCCGGAGGCTGCGCTGGTGCTGGCGGGGCTGTTCGCGACGCTGGCTCTGCTTGCGCTGCTGGTCATCCGCGCGCGCGCTGCGGCGCGACGGCGGCGGGCCGACGCGGCGCAGGCGCGGCTGGCGGGCGAGATGGCCGCGGCGCGGGCCCTGCTGGGCGTGGGCGGCGCGATGGCGCCGCTAGCGGCGTTTCTCGCGGCGTTCGCGCTGGCGCGGCGGTCGTGAAGCGGCGTCCAGCCGGGCGAAGAACGTCCGCGCCACAATCAGCGTCGGGGTCGCGATCAGCGCCCCCGACGCGCCCCACAGCCACGCGCCGAAGGCGATCGCCAGAAAGATGCTCAGCGCCGACAGCCGCATCCGCGCGCCGACGAGCATCGGCGTGACGACCTGCCCCTCGATGGTGTTGAGCGCCACCAGCACCAGAACCGGCGCGAAGGCCGCCGCGATGGTGTCGAAGCTGACGAACCCGACGCCCAGCGCGACCAGCGCCATCATGATCGGCCCGAGGTAGGGCATGAAATTGAGCAGCGCCGCCGCGACCCCCCAGAGCGCGGCGCTGGGCATTCCGATCAGGTGAAACACGCCGGCGACGCACAGGCCGAGCGCGATGTTGATCATCGTGATCGCCAGCAGATAGCGTGAGACGTTGGCCTGAACCTCCCGCATGGCGCGGCCGAGCGCGAGATGCGCGGACAGGCCGACGCCAAGGCTCATCAGCCGCCGCGCCAGCGCCGGGCGGTCGCTGAGCAGGAAAAAGGTCAGGAACGCCCAATAGACGCCGCCGCCGACCAGGCCCGGCGCGCCGATGGCGAAGTCGGTCGCCAGACGCTGGCCGCCCTCCACAAGCTGGCCGACGGTGTCCTGTTCAGCCGTCGCCGCTGGCCCGGGCGACTTGACGCCGACCGATTCGGCGACCTCGCGGTTGATCTGGCGGGCCTTGCGCTCGACATCGCGCAGGATCTGCGGCGCGCGCTGGTTCCACGCCTCCGCCGAGGGCGCCAGCACATAGAGCGTCGCGCCGGTCGTCGTCAGGGCGCCCGCGACGATCAGCGCCGCCGCCAGCCAGGCGGGCGCGCCGAGCGCCTCCAGCCGTCGCGCCAGCGGCGCCAGCGCGATCGCGGC
>CAZRFB010000418.1:0-3130 GCA_964599185.1 uncultured Rhodobacterales bacterium
GAGCGCCGACTCCAGCGTCAGAACGCCCTCGGGACGGGCTTCGCGCGCCGTCCGGATCCGCTTACCCTGCCGCGCCATCAGCCCTTCACCTCGATGCCCATCGACTTCGCCGAGCCGAGAATGATCTTGATCGCCGCGTCGATGTCGTTGGCGCTGAGGTCAACCATCTTGGCCTCGGCGATCTCGCGCACCTGCTTGCGGGTGATCGCGCCCGCGACCGCCTTGCCCGGCGTCTTGCCGCCGGATTTCAGCCCCGCCGCCTTCTTGATGAAATACGACGCCGGCGGCGCCTTCATCTCGAAGGTGAACGACTTGTCGGCGTAATAGGTGATGACGACCGGCGTCGGCGCGCCGACCTCCATCTCCTGCGTCTTGGCGTTGAACTCCTTGCAGAACATCATGATGTTGATGCCCCGCTGGCCGAGCGCGGGGCCGATGGGCGGCGAAGGGTTCGCCTTGCCCGCAGGCACCTGCAGCTTGAGTTGGCCGATGACCTTCTTAGCCATGCACTCTCTCTTTCACCTTCCCGGCGGACGCTTCCGCGCGGGCGTTTCAAGGCCGTGGTGCGGGCCGGACGGCGCGCCGCCCCTCCCTCCCACGTTCGCGACGCGTCAGACCGCCTTGGCGACCTGTGCGTATTCCAGTTCGACCGGCGTGGCGCGCCCGAAGATCGACACCGCCACCTTGAGGCGGGCGTTTTCCTCGTCGATGTCCTCGACCTGGCCGGAGAAGCTCTCGAACGGGCCGTCGGTCACGCGCACCGTCTCGCCGATCTGGAAGCTGATCTGCGGGCGCGGACGGTCCGCCGCGTCGCTGACCTGGCCGATGATGCGCTCGACCTCGGTATCGCGCAGCGGCATCGGCTTGCCCTGCGGCCCAAGAAAACCGATCACGCGGTTGGTGTTGGTGATCAGGTGCTGCACTTCGGCGGTCATGTCGGCCTTGACCAGCACATAGCCGGGCATGAAGCGGCGCTCGGTGTGGACCTTCTGGCCGCGCCGGATCTCCACGACCTCCTCGGTCGGCACCAGCATCTCGCCGATCATCTCGTCGAGGCCGTTCTGGCGCGCGCCCTCGCGAATCGCCTCTGCGACCTTCTTCTCGAAGTTCGAGAGCACGCTCACCGTGTACCAGCGCATCGCCATGTCGCCTGTCGCCCCGCTCGCACCGGCTGCGGCGCACCGCAAGCCCTTCAGAAAAATCATTACGGACGCGCGACGCGAATCGTCACCCGCCCGATGCCGTGCGAGCGCGTTGCCTAAGCCGCCCGGCCCGGCGCGTCAAGTCGGCGCAGCCGTCAGAAACCGGAGGTCAGCGCCAGATCGACGCCCAGCGCCAGAAGCTGATCGACGAGGAAGAAGAACAGCGCGGCGACGGTGGCCATCACGAACACCATCACCGTCGTCAGCCCGGTTTCGCGCCGGTTCGGCCACACCACCTTGCGGGCCTCGGCGCGCACCTGCTGCACGAACTGCGCGGGGTTCACTTTCGCCATGGCGTTTACCGTCTCTCCCGTTCAGGCCGCGCTGGCAGGGGCGATAGGATTCGAACCTACGACCCTCGGTTTTGGAGACCGATGCTCTACCAACTGAGCTACACCCCTAAGCGCGACACGGCGCATATACGACTTGCGCGGCCGACAGGGCAAGGGGGGGCGCTCAGATCCCGTCCACCAGCGCCAGCGTGCAGCGCGCGGCGCCGTGGCGGATCGCCTTGACCGGCGCGTAGTCGGGGCTGGCGACAAAGGCGCGGGCGGCGGCCATGTCGGGAAACTCGATCACCACCAGCCGCGACGGCGTCCACAGATCGCTCTCCAGCACCTCCAGCGCGCCGCCGCGCGCGCGATAGACCCCGCCATGCTTCTCCGCCAGCGGCCGCGCCTGCGCCTTGTATGCCTCATAGGCCTCGGCATCCTCGATGGCGGTGTCCACGATCAGCCATGCGCTCATCGCGCGCCCTCCTCTCGCCCGAGCCAGTCCAGCGCCCCCGCCCCCGCCGCGCGGCCGGTGGCGATGCAGGCCTGCAACAGGTATCCCCCCGTCGGCGCCGCCCAGTCCAGCATCTCGCCTGCGGCGAATACGCCGGGCCGCGCCGTCAGCATCAGGCGGTCGTCCAGCGCGTCGAAGCGCAGGCCCCCGGCGGTCGAGATCGCCCGCGCCATGCCGGCCGTGTCGCGCAGCCGCAGCGGCAGCGCCTTGAGCTGCGCCGCCAGCGCCTGCGGATCGCGTGGAGGCGCGCCGCCCGCCGCCTCGCGCGCCAGCGCCGCGCCCAGCGGCGCCATCCCCGCGCGGCGCAGCCGGTTGGCCAGCGACAGGCCGGGCCGCCCCGCCGCCAGCCGCGCCGCCAGCCGCCCGGCGCTCAGATCGGGCTTCAGATCGATGCGCAGCGTCGCCGCGCCTTGCGCCAGAGCGGCGCGCAACGCCCCCGACAGCGCATAGATCGCGCCGCCCTCGATCCCGGTCGCGGTGATCACCGCCTCGCCTTTCAGGCCGCCGTCGCCGAACGCCGCGCCCTTCAGCGGCTGTCCCGCCCAGCGCGCGGCGAAATCCGGCGACCAGTCCACCAGAAAACCGCAGTTGTCCGGCGCCAGCGGCGTGACGGGGCCGACCAGCGCGGCCCAGCCGCCGTCCGACCCCAGACGCGGCCAGCTCGCGCCGCCGCAGGCCAGCACCACCGCGTCCGCCGCAAGCGTGGACGGCCCCTCCGGCCCCTCCAGCGCCAGCGCGGCGCCGTCCCAGCCGGTCCATCGGGTGCGCAGGCGCACCTGCGCGCCAAGGCCCTCCAGCCGCGACAGCCACGCGCGCAGCAGCGGCGACGCCTTCATCTGGCGGGGAAAGACGCGGCCCGACGAGCCGACGAAGGTCTCGATCCCCAGCCCCGCCGCCCAGTCGCGCAAGCGCTGCGCGTCAAAGGCGCGCAGCGCGTCCTCCAGCCGGGGCCGCGCCGCGCCATAGCGCTCCAGCAACCGCTCCAGCGGCTCCGCATGGGTCAGGTTCAGCCCGCCGCGTCCGGCCATCAGGAACTTGCGCCCCAGGCTCGGCATCCGGTCGATCACGGTGACGGCGGCGCCGCCCGCCGCCAGCGCCTCCGCCGCCGCCAGCCCGGCCGGGCCGCCGCCGATCACCGCCGC
>CAZRFB010000419.1:0-9956 GCA_964599185.1 uncultured Rhodobacterales bacterium
TGGCGGCGGGACTGAACTGGTGGAGCCAAGGGGAGTCGAACCCCTGACCTCTTGAATGCCATTCAAGCGCTCTCCCAACTGAGCTATGGCCCCGGAGAGTCCCGCCGCTGCGATGGCGCGACCTATATTGTCGCGTCTCGCGCCGCGCAAGGGCTAATCAGCGGCTGAGCGGGTCGTCGTCGTCCTTCTCCACCAGATCGTCGAGATCGTCGTCGGCGTCCTCGTCGTCGGCCTCCAGCAGCACGTCGTCATCGGCCTCGACCACGTCCTCCTCGACCTCATCGGCCGCAGGCGCGACCACGACGGCGTCATCGTCGTCGTCGTCCTCGTCCAGCACCACGGCGTCGTCCTCGTCGTCGTCGGCTGCGTCCTCGACGTCGTCCTCAAGCTCGAGATCGACCACCACGGCCTTCGCCGCATCGGCGCGCGGCGCGACGCGGACGCGCTTGCCGCGCACGATCACCTCGGGCGTGAACACCGCGCCGCACTCCGGGCAGGCGATCGGGTCGCGGTTGAGATCGTAGAAGCGCACGCCACATGCGGCGCAGTGGCGCTTTGCGCCCCATTCGGGTTTTGCCATCGTCATCCTCGGGGCTGCACTCTGTCTTAAAAAGCTGCGGTGGACTGCCACAGTGCGCGCCCGCTGTCAAAGCCCTGCGTCGCGCGCGCGTTGACTGGCGTCGCCGCGACAGGCACAGTGGTCGGGCGAGTATGTCGTTTCGATGCGGTTCGCCCGGCGAGAGCAGACCCCGGTTCTCTCGCCTCTCGATTTTTTTGCGTCACGATGCGCGCGCCACCCTGAATGAGCGCTTTCAGCCCGGATCGCGCGCCGCGCGGCGCGACGCTCCGGCCGCCGAGATCCAAGGAGACGCCCGACCATGATCGAGATCACCCTGAACGGCGCCGCGCGCGCCATCGACGCAAGCCCCGAGATGCCGCTGCTGTGGGCGCTGCGCGACGTCGCCGGGCTGACCGGCGCCAAGTTCGGCTGCGGCGTGGGGCTTTGCGGCTCCTGCACCGTGCATGTGGACGGCGTGGCCGAGCGCAGCTGCCTGCTGCGGCTGAGCGACGTGGCCGGCAAGGCCGTCACCACCATCGAGGGGCTGCATCCGGAGGGCGACCACCCGGTGCAGGCGGCGTGGCGCGAGCTGAACGTGCCGCAATGCGGCTTCTGCCAGGCGGGGCAGATCATGCAGGCCGCCAGTCTGCTTTCGGCCAAGGCCAATCCATCCGACGCCGAGATCATGGCGGCGATGGACGGCAACATCTGCCGCTGCGGCTGTTACGAGCGCATCGTCGCCGCCGTCCGTCTCGCAGCCACGGGGATTTGAGCCATGCTGAAGTATCTCAAGGAGTGCGGCGTCGCTCTCGGCGCGCAGGTTCAGGCTGCGGCGGGCGCCGTCGTCATCCGCGCGGTTGACCGGCGGACGTTCCTGAAAGGCTCCGGCCTCGCGCTGGCGGCGTTCGCCAGCCCTGCGGCGGCCTTCGAGGCGTGGCCGACCGGCGGCGAGGCGATGCCGCGCGGGCTGGTCGCCGATCCGCTGGTGTTCGTCTCGATCGACCCCGACGGAACCGTGACCATCATGGCGCACCGCTCCGAGATGGGCACCGGCGTCAAGACCGCGCTGCCGATGGTGCTGGCCGACGAGATGGGCGCCGACTGGGGCCGCGTGACGGTCGCGCAGGCGCCGGGCGACGAGCCGCGCTATGGCAATCAGGACACCGACGGCTCGCGCTCGATGCGCCACCATATCCAGACCATGCGCCAGATGGGCGCCTCGGTGCGCCAGATGCTGGCCGAGGCGGCGGCGGCGCGCTGGGGCGTGGGGGCGGAGGCGGTGCGCGTCGGCGTTCATGTGGTCGAGAACCCGGCCACGGGCGCGACGCTGGGCTTTGGCGATCTGGCGGCCGAGGCCATGGCCCGCCCGGTGCCCCCGCGCGAGGCGCTGACTTTCAAGAGCGAGGCCGAATTCCGCTACATCGGCAAGGAGAACATCCGCCCGGTCGATCTGCGCGCCATCACCACCGGCGCGGCGATCTATGGCGCCGACATGCGCCTGCCGGGGATGCGCTATGCGGTGATCGCCCGCCCGCCGGTCGCAGGCGGCACGCTTGCGTCCTACGACGCGACCGACGCGCTCGCCCTGCCCGGCGTGGAGCGGGTCGAGACGCTGGAGGGCGCCGCGCTGCCGGGCGGCTTCGCGCCGCTGGGCGGCGTCGCGGTGATCGCGACCAGCACATGGGCGGCGCTGGAGGGCCGCGCGGCGCTGAAGATCACCTGGGACCACGGCCCGCACGCAAGCTATGACAGCGAGGCTTTCAGCGCCGAGATGGCGGCGACGGCCGGGAAGCCGGGCAAGGTGATCCGCGACCGGGGCGACTATGACGCGGCGAAGGCGGGCGCGGCGCGGGTGATCTCGGCGACCTACCATCAGGCGCACATGGCGCAGGCGCCGATGGAGCCGCCCTGCGCGGTGGCCGACGTGCGCGACGGCGAAGCGATGATCTGGGCGCCGAGCCAGAGCCCCTACACCGCGCGCGAGGACATCGCCAAGGCGCTGGGGCTGGACATCGGCAAGGTCACCGTGCAGCCGACGCTGCTGGGCGGCGGCTTCGGGCGCAAGTCGAAGGCCGACTTCGCCACCGAGGCCGCGATCCTCAGCCAGCGCATGGGCGCGCCGGTGCTGGTGCAGTGGACGCGCGAGGACGATATCCAGAACGGCTATCTCCACACCACCTCCGCCGAACACGTCGAGGCGACGGTGGATGCCGAGGGCCGGGTGACCGGCTGGCTGCACCGCTCGGTGGCGCCCAGCATCCTCAGCACCTTCGCGCCCGACCCCGGCTATCAGATGCCGATCGAATCGGGCATGGGCCATGTCGATACGCCCTTCGCCACCCCCAACCTGCGCTGCGAGAACGGCCAGGCGATGGCGCACGCGCGCATCGGCTGGTGGCGGTCGGTCTCCAACATCCCGCACGCCTTCGCGGCGCAGTCCTTCGCCGCCGAACTGGCGCATGAACTGGGCCGCGACCAGCGCGAGATGCTGCTGGAGCTGATCGGCCCGGCCCGGGTGATCGACCCGAAGGCGGAGGCGCTGCCGGAGGAGATGTGGAACTACGGCGAGCCCTACGCGCAGTTTCCCATCGACACCGGACGGCTCTCCAACGTGCTCAACGTCGCGGCGGACGCGGCGGGCTGGGGCGCCGAGATGCCTGCGGGCGAGGGCTGGGGGCTGGCCGCGCACCGCAGCTTCGTCAGCTATGTGGCGGCGGCGGTGCGGGTGAAGATCGTGGACGGGCTGATCCGCGTGCCCGAGGTCCACATGGCCATCGACTGCGGCTTCGCGGCGAACCCCGAGCGCATCCGCAGCCAGATGGAGGGCGCGGCGGTGATGGGCATGACCGCGACGCTCTACAGCGGCGTGACGTTCCGCGACGGCGCGGTGCAGCAGCAGAACTTCAACGATTACCGCATGGCGCGCGCGACCAATTTCCCAGAGCGCGTCCACACCCACATCGTGCCGCACCCGTTCTCGGTCCATGCGACCGGCGTGGGTGAGCCGGGCCTGCCGCCGATCCCGCCCGCGCTGTGCAACGCGATCTTCAACGCTACCGGCAAGCGGCTGCGCAGCCTGCCGATCGGCGAGACCATAGACGCCTGAGCGCCGTTCCGGCGGGGCCTGAGCGCCCCGCCGGAGCCGCTGACGGCGTCCGACCCACTCCGCACCCCGCTTTCGCACCTGCGAAATGATCTTGCGATGCAGCGTGACCAAGCGTAACGTTCGTGCGACAGTTTCCCGGGGGCTTTGAAGACAGTGCTCTATCACGCATACGAGCTGACGCACGCGGCGGTTTCGCCATTCCGCAACGCCGCGCAGATGGGTGTGACCGCGATGCGCAATCCGGTCAATCCGCTGGCGGACACGCTGGGCTTTCGCGCGACGGCGGCGGCGTTCGAGATGTTCGTCAACGCCACGCGGCGTTATGGCAAGCCCGAGTTCGGCATCGAGACGGTGGAGATCGCGGGCGAGACGACGCCCATCACCGAGGAGGTGGTTCATCACCTGCCGTTCTGCGACCTGCTGCATTTCAAGCGCGATTCGGTGCTGGCGGAGGCGCGCAACGACCCCAAGGTGCTGATCCTGGCGCCGATGTCGGGCCACTTCGCCACCCTGCTGCGCGGCACGGTCGAGGCGATGCTGCCGGAGCACGACGTCTATATCACCGACTGGATCGACGCGCGCAACGTGCCGCTTTCAAAGGGCAAGTTCGATCTGGACGACTACATCGACTATATCGCCGCGTTCTGCGAGTTTCTGTCGCGCGACGGTGAGCGCCCGGCGGTGATGGGCGTGTGCCAGCCCGGCGTGCCGGCGCTGGCGGCGGCGGCGCTGATGAGCGCGCACGGCGCGGCGCACCGGCCCGCCGCGCTGATCCTGATGGGGTCGCCCATCGACACCCGCGTCAGCCCGACCGAGCCGAACGTGCTGGCGACCTCGCGGCCGCTGTCGTGGTTCGAGAAGAACGTCATCACCACGGTGCCGTTCCCGAATCCGGGCTTCATGCGCAAGGTCTATCCCGGCTTTCTGCAACTGTCGGGCTTCATGTCGATGAACCTCAACCGCCATGTGGACGCGCATGTGAAGCAGTTCCGCAACCTCGTGCGCGGCGACGGCGAAAGCGTGGCGGGGCACCGCACTTTTTATGACGAATACCTCGCGGTGATGGACCTCACGGCGGAATTCTACCTCCAGACCGTCGATGTGGTGTTCCAGAAGCACGCCATGCCCAAGGGCGAGATGATGCACTACGACGAGAAGATCGACCTCGGCGCGATCACCGATGTCGGGCTGTTCTGCGTCGAGGGCGAGGCCGACGACATCACCGGGCGCGGTCAGACCGAGGCGGCGCTGACGCTGTGCGCGAACCTGCCGCAGTCGAAAAAGGGCAGCTACATCCAGGCCAAGGTCGGCCATTACGGCGTATTCAACGGCAGCCGCTGGCGCCAGCACATCCAGCCGAGGGTGCGGGAATTCATCCGCGCCCGCCGCGCCTTCGTGCGCGGCTGAGCACGCGCTCAAGACCGAAGCGCGCATGAGCGGCGTGATCCGGCTCGACGATCCGGCGGTGCTGGTGCGTCTGCACCGCTCCGCCCGCGCGCGCCGCTTCACCCTGTCGCTGCGCGGCGGCGAAGCGCGGCTGACCGCGCCTACCCACGCCCGCGAGACCGAGGCGCGCATGTTCCTGCTGCGTCAGAGCGACTGGCTGCGCGACGCGCTGGCCCGCGCGCCGCTGGCGCATGACGTTGTGATCGGCGCGCATGTGCTGATCGACGGCGCATCGGTCGGGATCGTGGACAGCGGACGGGCGCGCGGCCCCTGCGTGCTGTGCGGCGGCGCGCTCGCCACGCCCGCCGCCGCCCCGGGCGCGGCGGTGGCGGCGTTCCTGCGCTCCCGCGCCCAGGCCAGCATCACCCCCGCCGCCAAGGCGGCGGCGGCGGCGCTGGGGCGGCCTGTGGGGCGGATCAGTTTTCGCGACACGCGCTCGCGCTGGGGGTCGTGCACGGCGCGCGGCGATCTGGCGTTCTCGTGGCGGCTGGCGATGGCCCCGCCCGCCGTGCGCGACTATGTGGCGGCGCATGAGGCGGCGCATCTGGTGGAGATGAACCACGCCCCCGCCTTCTGGCGGCTGGTGGAGCGGCTAAGGCCCGACTACCGCGCCGAGCGCGCCTGGCTGCGCGCCGAGGGCGCGCAGCTGCACCGCTACCGGTTCACGCCCGCGACGGCCTGAACGGGCCTAGCCGAATCGCCCGGTGATATAGTCCTGGGTGCGGCGGTCCGACGGGCTGGAGAAGATCTTCTCGGTGTCGTCGTATTCCGGCATGACGCCGAGGTGAAAGAACGCCGTCTTCTGGCTGACGCGCGCGGCCTGCTGCATCGAGTGGGTGACGATGACCACGGCGTAGGTTTCGCGCAATTCGTTGATCAGGTCTTCGACCTGCGCCGTGGCGATCGGGTCGAGCGCCGAGCACGGCTCATCCATCAGCAGCACTTCGGGCTGGGTGGCGATGGCGCGGGCGATGCACAGGCGTTGCTGCTGGCCGCCCGACAGGCCGGTGCCCGGCGCGTCGAGCCGGTCCTTGACCTCGTTCCAGATCGCGGCGCGGCGCAGCGAGGTCTCGACGATCTCGTCGAGCTCGGCCTTGTTGTTGGCGAGGCCGTGGATGCGCGGGCCGTAGGAGACGTTGTCGTAGATCGACTTGGGGAACGGGTTGGGCTTCTGGAACACCATGCCGACGCGGGCGCGCAGCTGCACCGGGTCGATCTGCGGGTCGTAGATGTCCTTGCCGTCGAGCAGGATGTCGCCCGACACGCGGCAGATGTCGATGGTGTCGTTCATGCGGTTGAGGCAGCGCAGGAAGGTGGACTTTCCGCAGCCCGACGGGCCGATGAACGCCGTCACCGTCTTGTCGAGGATGCCGATCGAGACGTCCTTGATGGCGTGGGTGTCGCCGTAATGGACATTGACCGCCTCGGCGTCGATCTTGACCTTCTCGGCGGGCGCATTGCGACCGGTCGGCGCGGCGACCGTGTCGGTCGTCTGGATATCGGTCACGGCTTGGCTCTCCATTGATTCGGCCTCCTACCAGCGTTTCTCGAGGCGTCTGCGCAATATCACCGCAATCGCGTTCATGGCGATCAGAAAAGTAAGCAGCACAAGGATCGCGGCCGACGTGCGCGAGACAAAGCCGCGCTCGGGGCTGTCGGCCCAGATGAAGATCTGCGTCGGCAGCGCGGTCGCGGGCTGGAACAGGCTGTCCGGCGCGGCGGTGATGAAGGCGTTCATGCCGATCAGCAGCAGCGGCGCCGTTTCGCCCAGCGCCTGCGCCAGCCCGATGATCGTGCCGGTCAGGATGCCGGGCATCGCCAGCGGCAGCACGTGGGTCAGCACCACCTGATGCTTGGAGGCGCCCACGCCCAGCGCCGCCTCGCGGATTGACGGCGGCACGCCCTTCAGCGCGGCGCGGGTGGCGATGATGATCGTCGGCAGCGTCATCAGCGACAGCGTGAGACCGCCGACGAGCGGCGCCGAGCGCGGCATCCCGAACCAGCCGATGAACACCGCCAGCGCCAGCAGGCCGAACACCACCGACGGCACGGCGGCGAGGTTGTTGATGTTGATCTCGATGATGTCGGTCAGCCGGTTCTTTGGCGCGAACTCCTCCAGATAGACCGCCGCCGCGATCCCGACCGGAAAGCTGATGAGAAAGCACACCAGCAGCGCGTAGAACGACCCCCAAAGCGCGCCCTTGAGACCCGCGAGCTCGGGGAAGCGGCTATCCGCGCTGCGCAGCAGCGCCCAGTTGATCGGCTTGGAGACCTGACCCGCCGCCTGAAGCTGGTCGAACCAGGCGATCTCGTTGTCCTTCAGGCGCCGGTTCGCCTCCGGCGTGTCGCGCTTGATGAGACCCTTCATCATCTGGTCGTAGGGGTCTGAAACCGGCACGGTCAGCGTGACGGTGCGCCCGATCAGCGACGGATCGGCGATCACCGCGTCGCGCAGCGCCGTCTGCGCGCCGTTGCTGGGAATGTTGGTCAGCAGACGCTTTTCGGCGCGCGACGTCACCTCGGGGAACCGCGCTTCGATCGCGTCATTGACGATGGCGCGAAAGTTGCCCCTGAAGATATCGTCAGCCGCCACCCGCGCCTCGGTCACCTCGAAATCCAGCGTCACATGAGTCTGCCGGAAGGCGTCGGCGCCGGTGGAGACCAGCGACGACACCAGAATGAACAGCATCAGCAGCGCGAAGCCGAGCGCCGCCATGCCGCCGCCCTTCAACCACAGATCCGCGCGGTGGCGCTTCTTGATCCGCTCGCCGATCGCGGGGCTGGTCCAGTCCACGGAGATATCGGTCATGTTCCGGCCCTCAATCGTAGATTTCGCGATACTTGCGCACCACGCGCAGCGCGATGACGTTCAGCCCCAGCGTGACGATGAACAGCATCAGCCCCAGCGCGAAGGCCGCGAGCGTCTTGGGATTGTCGAACGAGGTGTCGCCGATCAGCAGGGTGACGATCTGCACCGTGACCGTGGTGACCGAGTCGAGCGGATTGATGGTCAGCGTCGCGATCAGCCCCGCCGCCATCACCACGATCATCGTTTCGCCGATGGCGCGGCTGACCGCCAGCAGGATGCCGCCGACGATACCGGGGATCGCGGCGGGAAACAGCACCTTGCGCACCGTCTCGCCCCGCGTCGCGCCCAGCGCTAGCGAGCCGTCGCGCAAGCTGCGCGGCACGGCGGAAAGCGCGTCGTCGGCGAAGGACGAGATGAACGGGATCAGCATGATCCCCATCACGCCGCCAGCCGCCAGCGAAATGTTGGGCGAGACCGCCACGCCGATGGTCGCGGCGAAGTCCCGCATCGCCGGCGCCACTACGAGGATGGCGAAAAAGCCGTAAACCACCGTCGGCACGCCCGCGAGGATCTCCAGCAGCGGCTTGGTGATGTTGCGAAGCCGGGGCGAGGCGAATTCGTGCAGGTAGATCGCCGTCATCAGCCCGACCGGAATGGCGACCACGCAGGCGATGGTGGTGATGACGAGCGTGCCGAGAATCACCGGCAGCCAGCCAAAGGCGCCGGCGCCCGCCACCTGCCCCTCGCGGATCGGGATCTGCGGCTCCCAGTTCAACCCGAACAGGAACTCGGTGACCGGCACCTTGGCGAAGAAACGCATCGATTCGAACACCAGCGACGCCGTGATCCCGATCGTCACCAGGATCGCCGAAGCGGCGCAGAAGATCATTACGCCCGAAAGAATCTGCTCGACGCGCTGGCGGGCGCGGAACTGTGGCGCGATGCTGCGGCGCGCGCGCCACAGGCCGAAGCCGAGGATCGCCGCCACTCCGAACGCCATAAGCACGTCGCCGATCCCGCGCAGGCTGTTGAGCCTCTCGGCGGCGACGACCATGTAGTCGGCGGGCGTGCCGAACACATTGCCATCGGCCAGCGAGCGCAGCTCCGATTGCACCAGCGAGCGCGCGCCGACGTCATCGAGGGGATAGACGCCGTCGGGCAGGCCGCCCATCACGATCGCCATCACCGCACCCTCACGCAGCGCCAGCCAGATCAGCAGGAAAACAAACGCGGGCAGCGCCGCGAGCAGCGCCGCGTAGGCGCCATGGAAAGCGGTCATCGAGTGCAGCCTGGCGCCGCCATTGCGCAGCGTCTGCGCCGCGCGCCAGTTCACATAAAAGCCTGCTGCGGCGGCGACGATGATCAACAGCATCAGAAAACCGGCCATGGCGCCCCGCATCATCCGTTGAACAGCAAAACCGGCGGCCGCGCGCGGGCGGCCGCCGGCGTGGCGGGCGTCTTACTTGGGCGCCGCCATGTTTTCAGCGTTCAGCACGGCGTTCTGCACGCCGGCCAGCGCCTGCGGCGACAGCGGCACCAGGCCGCGCTCGACCAAGTAGCCGTCGGCGCTCATCGCGCGATCCGACACATACTCGGCCAGGAACTCGTTCAGGCCGGGGATCACGCCGCGATGCGCGTTCTTGACATAGACGAACAGCGGGCGCGCGATCGGATAGGAGAAGTCGGCGATGGTGTCGGCGCTCGGCGAGATGCCGTCCACCGGCACGCCGGTCAGCTTGTCCTCGTTCTCATACAGGAACGAGTAGCCGAAAATGCCGAGCGCGTTCGGGTCGGCCTCGATGCGCTGCACGATCAGGTTGTCGTTCTCGCCGGCCTCGACGAACGGGCCGTCCTGACGCATGCGCGAGCAGTTCTCGGTGACCCACTTGCCGTCAAAGCCGCCGTTCTTGACGTAGGGCAGGCGCTTGCAGCCCTCGTGCATCGCCAGCTCGACAAAGGCGTCACGGGTGCCGGAGGTCGGCGGCGGGCCGTAGGCGACGATCTCGACGTCGGGCAGCGAAGCGTCAATGTCGCTC
>CAZRFB010000420.1:0-3906 GCA_964599185.1 uncultured Rhodobacterales bacterium
AGTTCCTGAAGGTTGCTCCAGCTATGCACCTCGGCCAGCGTGTTCGGCGCCGAGGGCACCCCCGCCTTGTCGCCGATGCGCACCGTCTCGATCTTGTTATCGACGCGCGAGCGCAGCTTGGCCTTCGGAAACCAGACCTCGGCGCCTAGCTGCTTCGCCAGTTTCTCGGTCTTTTCGTCGAACATCAGGAACACGAACTTGGGCTTCTCGCCGCGCGCGGCGATATAGTCCACCACTTCCTTGTGGCTCAGCAGATAGTTGTTGATGTCCTCGATCGACTGGAATTCGGCGTGCGGCGCCTCGGTGGGCGACATCACGTTCGGGTGGCGGCCGTCATAGCAGTCCAGATAGTTGATATACTTGAAATTCTTGACCCATTCATCCAGCCCCAGCAGGTTGAAGTTGGTGGCGGAGATGAAATAGATCGGCGAATTGTTGGTGTGGAAATAGCGCCGGATCTCGGAGATGTTACGCAGTTTTTTCTTCGGCATGGTCGCCTCCCTGTTCCTTGATTAGCGCGCAGCGCCGGCGGCGTGGCGCGTCAGCGCGTCGTCGGTGAACACCCGCAGCCCCAGATCGGGCCGGTAGCCGTGGATCTCGCTCACATCCAGCGCCCGCATGAAGGCGAGGATCTCCGGGCTGATCACCTGCCCCGGCACCAGGATCGGAAAGCCGGGCGGGTAGGGGATGATGAACGAGGCCGACACCACTTCGCGCCCCGACTCCAGCGCCGCCTTCACCGAGCCGTCGAGCGCCATGTATTCGGTGTTGTCCTCGTCATAGGCGAGGAAGAACGCCGAGCGGATGTCGCCTTCGGGCGTCTCCAGCCCGTCGCGGGCGCGAAAGGCGTCGTGGAAGCGGCTGAAGTCGGGCAGCGGCGGCAGGTCCTCGACCAGGTTCTTCACCCGCCGCTCAAAGCCCAGCCGCTCCATCTTGGAGGCGTCGTCGAGCAGGTCGTCCAGTTCCTTGGCGATCTCGACCAGCACCTCGATCAGATAGGCGACCGAGCTGCGCGTGGTGCCGATGTTGGTCATGAACAGCACGGTGTTGCGCGAGGTCTTGTTGATCTGGATGCCGAAGCGCTCCATCAGGATGCGGGTCTTGAAGGTGTCGCCGTCCCAGCCGGTGCCGCCGACCGTCAGCGTCACGCGCGTCGCGTCGAGCACGAATTCGTCGCTTGCCCAGGCCTCCCAGATATCGGTCCAGCCCTGATCGACGTTGAAATGCGAGTTCATGCCGCTCTCGCGGAACTCCGCCGGGATCATCTCGCCTGCGGTCAGCACCTTGAAATACTTGCCCAGCAGCGGATGCGTGGCGATCGCCTTGCGCATCGACATCGCCGCCTCGACCTGGCGCTGGACGAATTCGAAGCCCTCAAGCTCGACCTGCCGCCGCCCGACATCGAGCGATGCGATGATCTGGTAGTTGGGCGAGGTGGAGGTGTGCGTCATGTAGGCTTCGTGAAACGCCTGCTCGACCTCGCCCTTGAAGTCCTGATCGTTGACGTGGATCATCGAGCCCTGGCGCAGCGCGGTCAGCGTCTTGTGGGTCGATTGCGTCGCGTAGGCGCGCACCCGCGCGGTGGGCGGCGCGATCAGGCGGGTGGAAAGCAGGGTGGCGTCGTCGGCGCCCTCAAGCTTCTTGGCCTGCGCGGCGTAGGCCTTGGCGTGGGCGGGGTCGCGCAGGCGCACGCGCATCGCATTCGCGACGTGCATCGCGGTGCGCTGGCGATAGGTGGGGTTGAAGCGGGCGAAGGCGAACCACGCTTCGTCCCACAGGAACACGAGGTCGGGCTTGAGGGCCAGACACTCCTCCATCACCCGCTCGACGTTATAGACCAGCCCGTCGAAGGTGCAGTTGGTCAGCAGCAGCATCCGCACCCGGTGCAGCTTGCCTGCGGCTTTCAGCTTGAGCAGCGTGTGCTTGATCTCGCGCAGCGGCACCGCGCCATACATCGAGTATTCGCTCAAGGGATAGCTGTCGAGATAGATCACCTCCGCGCCCGCCAGCACCATGCCGTAGTGGTGCGACTTGTGGCAGTCGCGGTCCACCAGCACGATGTCGCCGGGCCGCACCAGCGCCTGCACCACGATCTTGTTGCAGGTCGAGGTGCCGTTGGTGGCGAAGAAGGTCTGCTTGGCGCCGAAGGCGCGCGCGGCGTATTCCTGCGCCTTCTTGATCGGCCCGTGCGGCTCCAGCAGGCTGTCGAGACCGCCGGAGGTGGCGGAGGTCTCGGCGAGGAAGATGTTGGGGCCGTAGAACGCCCCCATGTCCTGAATCCAGTGGCTGCGCGAGATCGACTTGCCGCGGCTGATCGGCATGGCGTGGAACACGCCGGTCGGCTGTTTGGAGTATTCCTTGAGCGCGGTGAAGAACGGCGTCTTGTAGCGGCTGTTGACGCCGCGCAGGATGTTGAGGTGCAGCTCGAGGAAATCTTCCTGATTGTAGAACACCCGCTTGCAGCCGCCGAGATCGCGGCCGGCGATGTCCTCCACCGAGCGGTCGGTGATCAGATAGGCGTCGAGTTCGGGGCGCACCTTGGCGATCATGCGGCACAGTTCGGGGCCATAGTCGCCGGGGCTGAGCGCGTCCACGTCCTCGTCGTCGCCGATGCGGTGCAGATAGCGCGTCAGCAGCGGCAGGGTGTTGGCGGATTTCAGCGACAGGCCGGGGCGCACCACCACCGACTGGATGTTGTGGTTGAACAGGATCGCGATCAGCGCGTCCTCGACGCTGGGCACCACCACCGACTCATAGACAAAGCCGTCCTCCGGGCGGCGCACCCGGTGCAGCGAGGCGGTCAGCCAGCGCTCGTTGGCCTCGGGCATGTCATCGACGATCAGCACCTCGAAATACGGGCGTTGCAGCGCGCGCGCCTCGACCGGGGTGGTCACTTCGTCGTCGTTGTCCTCCACCTCGCCCTCGCCGCGCCCCAGCGGCACGGTGCGGCGGCGGTAGGCGCCGGAGCTGAGCGCGCGCGCGGCGCGGCGCACGCCGAACGCCAGCTCGTCGATGTTGCGCAGCTCCAGCAGGCGGCGCAGATGGGCGAAGGCGGCGCGGCCGGGAAACGCCCAGTAGGTCTCGATCGGCGCCAGCGCCTCGAACAGCTCGTCGGCGCGGCGCATCAGCTTGGCGGCGCCGCGCCCCGACGCGCCGACCCGCGCCAGACCGTCGATGGTCTCGCGCAGCGCGCTCCAGCGGTCGGCGCGCACCTGCGCGGCGCTGTAGTATTCGCTGATCGAGTGCAGCGGGCGTCCGGCGCCATCTTCGGGCATTGGGTGGTCTCTCCCTTGAGGGGGGCCGGGCGCCTGGCGCGCCTCAGCCGTTCGAGATATGCGGCAGCGGCGGCTTCAGCAGCGCCAGCGCCGTGCGGGGGTCGGCGGCGTCGAGGCCCGCGCGCGACCCCTGTTTCGGCGTCTCCAGCACGCCCAGCGTATGCAGATAGGCGTCGGCGCCGCTGGCGCGGTCATAGACCGGGAAATCCACCGGCCGGTCGCGGAAGCTTTTCAGCACCTGGCCAAGGCCCTTCATGCCGGTCTCGCGCTGGCGGCGCACCAGCGACATGTCCACCTCGATCGGGAACATGTCCTCCTGCCCCGCCGACTGGTGCAGCACCGTCGCGGTCGGGTCCACCACCAGCGAGCGGCCCACGCCGCCCGCGCCCAGCCCGTTCACGTCGAACACATAGCACTGAAACTGCGCCGCCGTCGCGCGGGCGATGGCGAGTTCGGCGTCGCGGTCGGTGGTGCCGGTCAGAACGGGATGCAGCAGCACCTCGACGCCCGCGCTGGTCAGCTGCCGCGTGGTCTCGGGAAACCAGATGTCGTAGCAGATCGACAGGCCGAAGCGGCCGACCTCCGGCACGTCGAACACGCAAAAGCTCTCGCCCGCCGAGACCTCGGCCTC
>CAZRFB010000421.1:0-5695 GCA_964599185.1 uncultured Rhodobacterales bacterium
CCTGCACGCGCCGCGCGACATGGTGGTGGGGGTGGAGAACGCCACGAAGCTGTTTCTCGCCAAGAAGCACCCGAAAAGCTTCGTGTCGCTGGACGACGCCGACCACCTGCTGAGCGACCCCGCCGACGCCGACTATGCGGCCGGCGTGATCGCCGCCTGGGCCGCGCGCTATCTCGACGCCGCGCCGCAGGCCGCGGCCGACGGGCCGCCGGAGGGCGTGGTGCGCGTAGCGGAGGCCGGGGCGGACGGGCTGACCCAGCATATCCTCGCCGGGCGCCACCGGCTGGTCGCCGATGAGCCGGCCTCGGTCGGCGGCGCCGATCAGGGGCCGACGCCCTATCAGCTTCTCGCCGCCGCGCTGGGCGCCTGCACCACGATGACCATCCGCATGGTCGCCCGCCGCAAGAAGCTGGCGCTGGCGCAGATCTCGGTGGACGTGAGCCACGAGAAGCGCCACGCGCAGGACTGCGCGGATTGCGAGAACCCGGGCGCACGCATCGACGTGTTCCGCCGCGTGATCTTGCTGGAGGGCGATCTGTCGGAGGCCGACCGCGCGCAACTGATGGCGGTCGCCGACCGCTGCCCGGTCCACCGCACGCTGGAGGCCGCGTCGCAGATCGAGACCGTCGCCGGGTAATCGCTATATCTGGCGTTAACCTCTGAGATCTAGACAACCGGTTGATACTGCGCCCGCCTTGGCGCAAACTAAGCCACCGACATTCCCCAAGCCGGAGAGCGCCCAGCATGGCCGCCGTTCCCTCCCCCGACGACCTGTTCGCCCGCCAGGACGCCGCCTCCGGCGCCTATGACGCGGCCTCGATCGAGGTGCTGGAGGGGCTGGAGCCGGTGCGCAAGCGGCCCGGCATGTATATCGGCGGCACCGATGAGCGGGCGCTGCATCATCTGGCCGCCGAGATCATCGACAACGCCATGGACGAGGCGGTGGCGGGCCACGCCAGCCGCATCGAGGTGGAGCTGCGCGCCGACGGGTCTTTGAGCGTGCGCGACAACGGGCGCGGCATCCCGGTCGAGGCGCACCCCAAGTTTCCCGGCAAGTCGGCGCTGGAGGTGATCTTCACCACGCTGCACTCGGGCGGCAAGTTCTCCGGCAAGAGCTATCAGACCTCGGGTGGCCTGCACGGGGTCGGCTCCTCGGTGGTCAACGCGCTGTCGGTGTCGCTGGAGGTGGAGGTGGCGCGCGCGCGGACGCTCTATCGCCAGCGCTTTTCGCGCGGGGTTCCGCTGGGGCCGCTGGAGACGGTTGGCCCGGCGCCCAACCGGCGCGGCTCGACGGTCGCGTTTCTGCCCGACCCGGAGATTTTTGGGCCGCGCGCACGGTTCAAACCTGCGAGGCTGCACCGGCTGGCGCGCTCCAAGGCCTATCTGTTTCGCGGCGTCGAGATCCGCTGGCGCTGCGACCCCGCCATGCTGGGCGAAGGCGACGCGACGCCGCTGGAGGACGTGTTCCACTTCCCCGGCGGCCTGCGCGACCATCTGGTGGAGACGCTGGCCGGGGTGGCGTGCGTCACGCCGGAGCCGTTTTCCGGCCGCACCGATTTCGCCGAGAAGTTCGGCGCCGACGCGGTCGGCTCGGTGGAATGGGCCGCAGCGTGGACGCCGGGCGTGGACCCGTTCCTCAACTCCTATTGCAACACCGTCCCCACGCCCGAGGGCGGCACGCATGAGGCGGGGTTTCGCGCCGCGCTGACCAAGGGCCTGCGCGCCTACGCCGATCTGTCCGGCGCCGCGAAGCGCGCGGCGGCGATGACGGCGGAGGACGTGTTCGCGGGCGCCTGCGGCATGATCTCGGCTTTCGTGCGCGACCCCGAATTCGTCGGCCAGACCAAGGACCGGCTGTCGAGCGCGGAGGCCGCGCGGCTGGTCGAAGGTGCTGTGCGCGACCATTTCGACAACTGGCTGGCCGCCGATCCGCGCCGCGCGGGCGCGGTGCTGGAGTTCGCCATCGAGCGCGCCAATGAGCGGCTGCGACGCCGGCAGGAAAAGGACACCGCGCGCAAATCCGCCACGCGAAAACTGCGCCTGCCCGGCAAGCTGGCCGATTGCTCGGAGGCGACGCGCGCAGGCTCGGAGATATTCCTCGTCGAGGGCGACAGCGCGGGCGGCTCGGCCAAGCAGGCGCGCGACCGCAAGCATCAGGCGATCCTGCCCCTGCGCGGCAAGATATTGAACGTGCTGGGCGCGGCGTCGTCCAAGCTGGGCCAGAACCAGGAGTTGCAGGACCTGTTGCAGGCGCTGGGCGTGAGCATGGGCGCGAAGTATCGCGACGACGACCTGCGTTATCAGCGCGTCATCATCATGACCGACGCCGACGTGGACGGCGCCCACATCGCCTCGCTGCTGATGACGTTCTTCTTCACCCAGATGCGGCCGCTGATCGACAACGGCCACCTGTTCCTCGCCCAGCCGCCGCTCTATCGCCTCACGCAAGGCGCGGTGTCGGTCTATGCGCACGACGAGGCCGAGCGCGCGCGGCTGCTGGAGAGCGGGATCGGCGGCAAGGGCAAGATCGAGACCAGCCGCTTCAAGGGCCTGGGCGAGATGATGCCGAAGCAGCTCAAGGAGACCACGATGGACCCCGCCACACGGGCGCTGATCCGCGTGGCCATCGACGACGACGCGCCCGGCGACACCAGCGATCTGGTGGAGCGGCTGATGGGCAAGCGGCCCGAGTTGCGCTTTCAGTATATCCAGGAGAACGCGCGCTTCGTGGAGGATGTGGACGTCTGACCCGGCGCCTCCCTCACCCCGACCCTCTCCCGCAGGGCGGGAGAGGCGGCGCGGCCTCGCCACCGGCGCCCGTGCGGCGGTCGTGGCGCCGTCGGCGCTGCGCGCGCCCCCTCTCCCCCGCCGGGGGAGAGGGTCGGGGTGAGGGGGCTGCGCGCCGCGGCGCTGCGCCCTAAAACAGCGCGTCCATCGCCGCCACGGCGTCGCGATCAACGCTTGCGCCCGCGCTCAGGGCGTCGATCCGGTCGGCCAGCTTCAGGTCGAGCGCGCTGAGGCCGCCTGCGTCGTGGGTGGTGAGGGTGATGTCCACCGTGCGCCAGACGTTGGACCATTCGGGATGGTGGTTGAGCTTCTCCGCCCATAGCGCGACCCGCGCCATGAAGCCCCAGGCCTCGTTGAAATCGGCGAACCGCAGCACCTTGCGGATCGCGTCGCGCTCCGGCGCCGCGCCCCAGCCGGTCGCCGCCAGCGCGGGCAGCGCCGCCTTGCGCTGCGCGGGCGTCAGTTTCTCCGCCATCACTCTCCCTTTCTGAACGGGCCGCGATCCAGCAGAAAGGCGATCTCCTCGCCCACCGCCGCGCGCTCACGGCGCAGATAGTCCTCGACCGCGCGGCGAAAGCCGGGGTCGGCGATCCAGTGCAGGCTGTAGGTGGGGGTGGGCAGATAGCCGCGCGCCAGCTTGTGCTCGCCCTGCGCGCCCGCCTCGACGCGGGCCAGCCCCATCGCGATCGCGGCGTCGATCGCCTGATGATAGCACAACTCGAAGTGCAGGCAGGGGTGGTCCTCGACGCAGCCCCAGTAGCGGCCATAAAGCGTGTCGCGGCCGATGAAGTTCAGCGCCCCGGCGATCCAGCGACCGTCGCGGCGCGCCATGATCAGCAGGATGTCGTCGCGCAAGGCGCCTTGCGCGCAGTCATAGAACGCCCGCGTCAGATAGGGTCGGCCCCATTTGCGCGCGCCGGTGTCCTGATAGAACGCCCAGAACGCATCCCAGTGCTCGGGGCGCAGCGCGTCGCCGGTCAGGTGCGCGATCTCGGCGTCGCAGGCCTGCGCGGTGGCTCGCTCCTTGCGCAGTTGCTTGCGCTTGCGGCTCGACAGCGCGGCGAGGAACGCCTCGTAATCGGCGTAGCCCGCGTTCTCCCAGTGAAACTGCTGGTCCTGCCGCTGCAACAGCCCCATCGCGCCGCCGCGCCGCCATTCGTCCTGCGTGCAGAACGTGACGTGCAGCGACGACAGCCCGGCGCGGCGCGCCAGTTCGGTCGCGCCCTCGGTCAGCGCCGCCTGCACCGTGTCGCGCGGCGCGTCGGGGTGGGCGAGGAACCGCCGCCCGGTGGCGGGGGTGAACGGCACGGCGGCTTGCAGCTTGGGGTAATAGGCGCCGCCCGAGCGCTCCCACGCCTGCGCCCAGGCGTGATCGAACACGTATTCGCCCTGGCTGTTGCTTTTGAGGTAGAGCGGCATGACGCCCAGCAGCCGCCCTTCGCCCGAGCGCGCGACGATGTGGCGCGGCGCCCATCCCGCGCGGGGGCTGACCGAGCCGCTGTCCTCAAGCGCCTTCAGAAAACGGTGGGTGGTGAAGGGGTCGGCCGGGCGGCCGCCGTCCGCCGCCTCCGGCGCCGCGCAGGCGTCCCAATCGGCGGGCGCGATCTCGGCGATGGCGCCGTGCGCGGTGATGGCGATCGCGTCGTCGCGGGTTCCGTCGGCCATGATGCGCCCCTCAAGCAGCGATGGGGATCATGGCGCGCGCGGCGGCGCCGTCAATGGGGCGGGCGATAGCCCTCGAAGGTCACGTTGTCGGCATGGCGGCGCGCGGCGGCCTCGGCCTGCGGATCGCGCAGCGTCCAGCACAGCACCGCGTGGCCGCGCGCGCGCAAGGCGGCGGTCTGCGGCGTCGGCAGCGCGTGGTGGTCGTAGGAGCAAAAGCACGCGCCCGCCGCATCGTAGAGGCGCATGTCGGCCAGCGCCGCACGCTCGGCTTCGCCGAGATGCGTCTCGTCATAGGCGTCCGGGCCGCAGGCGGTCAGGCCGCGGGGCAGGGCGGGGGCCAGGCGCGCCATTTCGATCACGGCGTGCGGGTTGAAGCTCATCACCGCGACCGGCCCGGCGTAGTCGGCGAGCAGCGCCGCGACGCGGCGCTCCAGCGGCCCGACGCCCAGCGGCGACAGCGCCCCGCCCTGATCCTTGATCTCGACCAGCAGCGCCGCGCGTCCGGCGACCAGCGACAGGATCTGCGCCAGCGTCGGGATGGTCTCGCCGCCGCCGCCGGTCAGCGCGATGCGCCCCAGGTCGGCGGCGGCGCGCGCGGCGACCGGGCCGCTCTCGCCGGTCAGGCGGCCCAGCGCGGCGTCGTGGAACACCATCGCCTCGCCGTCCGCCGACAACTGCACATCCAGCTCCACGCCATAGCCCGCCTCGACGGCGGCGGTGATCGCGGCGGGGCTGTTCTCGACGCGCCCCGCCGCACGGTCATGCAGGCCGCGATGCGCCAGCGCGGGGCCGAGGAACGCCGGGTGGAGATGAACAGGATGCGGCGTCATGCGATCTCGAAAATGCCTTCGACCTCGACCGCAACGCCGAACGGCAGCGCGGCGCCCACGGCGGAGCGGGCGTGGCGGCCCGCGTCGCCGAACACCTCCACGAAGAAATCCGAGGCGCCGTTGACCACCTTGGGCTGATCGGAGAATCCCGGCGCGGAGTTGACGAAGCCGGTCAGCTTGACCACCCGGCGCACCCGGTCGAGATCGCCGCCGCAGGCGGCCTTGAGCTGCGCGGTCAGCGCCATCGCGCAGCGCCGCGCCGCCGCGGCGCCCGCCTCGGCGTCCATGTCGGCGCCGAGCACGCCCTTCACCAGCCCGTCAGGCCCGGCGGAGATCTGCCCCGAGACGAACACCAGCGCGCCGGAGCGCACGAAAGGCACATAGTTCGCCGCCGGCGCCGGGGCGTCGGGCAG
>CAZRFB010000422.1:0-4267 GCA_964599185.1 uncultured Rhodobacterales bacterium
GCCGCCCTCGCTCTACATCGCGCGCACCGCCGGAAAGCATCCGGCGCCGCCCTGTGGAGGGGTGGCAGAGCGGTCAAATGCAACGGACTGTAAATCCGTCGGGGAAACCCTACGCTGGTTCGAATCCAGCCCCCTCCACCAATATCGCCAGTAAGCGCCTGAAATGTCAGGGGAATTTATGCGAGGCTGAAAGCTGCCCGCCAACCCGCCCGCCATCCTGAAAACGCCGAAGTTGGCGAACACTTCGCGCGCGTGAAGGGACCGGGCGGGTGAACGGTGCCCGCCCGGTCAATTCATGCCCGGATCCTATCACGCGCCGTCGAAAGCCGCCTGCGCCGCGCTCGCCGCCTGTTGATCTGCGAGGATGCGCGCCACGCCTGCCGGATTGAGCAGCTCGCCTATGAAGGCTTCGGCGGTTTTGATCAGCGTCAAGTGCACTGCATCAACCTGCTGATAGTCCTCGAAGGCTCCGAAAGCATCCGGGGCGCTGTCATGCTCATAATCGGCCCGAAAGCGCGCCTGAATTTCGTCGCTCAGGCCGGAAAGATAAGCGGGCGCCATGAATGCCGCCGACAACGTTTCGCTGTCTCGCGCCGCCATCGCGCGTTGGATCAATTCAAGCCGCTCCGCGTTTTTCAGCCCTTTGCGGTGCGCACGGATTTCGGCGCCCCGGTGCACGTCGCCGTTTAGGCCCGTCGATTCCCTGACTGCGTGGCGCAACCGATCTGCTGCGGCGTTCAACGCGGCTGTCGCATCGGTTCGCGCCTCGGCAATCGCGCCCGCCAGCTTTGACGCCGCGCGGCTCATGCGCAGGGTATGCGCCTCTGGCGTTTCGGTCGGGTCGCGGTTCGCCGCCATGAGATCAAGCGCCAGCGTGCGCGCCGCCAGCCGTTTGACTGCGGGCGAGCCGCCGCCACCAAGGCGCGAGAGCAACGTTTCGATTGCGCGCGCGTTCGGGTGTCGTTTCATCGTGCGTTTCCTCCTAGGAAGCCGCCAGCGCGCCGGAAATGTGGGCTGTGCGGCGAAGTCTCGTTTCGGGTGTTAGACCATGGGTGCGGCATAGGTCGCCCCTACGCGCGCCCTGAGCGCATCCTGCGCAGCCGCGAAAGCATCCGGGTCGCGCGCCAGCGCCCGCAATTCGGCTTCGATTGCGTCGAGCGTCAGCGCCTCCGCCTCCGTCAGCGGCTTGGCGCCCGGCTGCGCCTCTAGCCGACGCAGCCGACTGAGTGTCGCGCGCGTCATCGCCGCGCCTCCAAGGCGTCGAGACGCCGCTCCAGATCGGATGTTTCAATCGCCCGCCGGTGCGCGTCCAGGATGCCGACAAGCCGCGACGCCGCGTGACTCGCCACATCGCCAGCCGCCGCCGCAGCCGCGACCGAGGCCGTCGCTTGCGCCACATCGCCAGCCGTGCGGAGGGGGGGGAACTTGAGCCGCGCGGGCACTTCTCGCACAGGTGGCAAAATGCGTTCCAGGCAGAGCCGCAGCGCCGCGCCGTCGCCCGCTAGAGCCGCGTCCACCGCCGTGCGGGTGATTCGCTCGGCCTCGCCTTGAAGCATCGACAGCGCCGCCAGCGTCGCCTTGTGGCGCGCGCCTTTCGGTCGCCCAGGATTGCCCGACGTAAATCGCCCGTCGGCGCGCCGCCCCGTAGTATCGCCGTTTTTTCGATCCATGCCGTTCACCCTCCGTTCTTGAGCAAATAACATCCGTTGGCGGGTAAGTAAACGGGTATGCGAGCCGATAACGCGGTTTCTCCAGCGCGATCAAAGGCTGTCAGCGGATGAAACTTCCGCCATCATCCCCACGCCTCCGGGTCGCGCGGATCGTCGAGCGCCTCAAACCGCGTCCATGCGTCGGCTATCGCGGCGTCAATCTGCGCAGGCGTCGGGTGTCGCGGCGGGAGCGCCTCAAATGCTGGCCGTGCGCCTTTTTTTTCTGTTGCGCCTTCGCTGTGGAATGAAGGCTCTTGCGGCTGCGTCTCGCCTTCTTCTGAAATCTTTCGCTTGGACGCGGCCTTGTCTTTCTTAGTTCGGGTTCGGGAGTTGAACTCTGGGATGCCCTGGCCAAAGTCACTACAATGAACTTTGGGTTTCTCCAAGCCAGAGTCCGGGAGTTGAACTTTGGGTTTTGCGCTAACCATATGCAGCGCATAGACATTCGTCGCTCGTTGCCCCCGCGCGTCGCTTCCCTTCGTCTAGCCCGGTTTATGCATCGGGGCGCGCCTGACTGCTTCGTTTGACGTGGGCAGCGCCATTTTGCCGGGATCGGACATGCCTGTTAACGCGCTGCGGGTGGCGGCACGTTGCTGGTTGTCGGGTTGGTGGGTTGCGGTTTCGGGGTGAGCGGGGGCAATGGCCGGGGCGGTTTTCAGACCGGGGCCATGCGCGGTAGCCGCTCGAGCAGCAGGCGCATGAGGGGTGCGGCGGGACAGGCGGTCGGCAGATGCAGGGTAATGCGGGTCTTCATCTCGACGACGCGGGCGGCGATCTTCACGAGCCTGAGGCGCAGGGTGTCGAACTGGGCACGCCGCCAGGGCGAGCGTTTCGGCAGGGCGGCGCGAAGGGTCCACATCAGCCAGTAAGCGCCAGCGTGCAGGAACAGCCGCAGTTGGTTGGCGGTGGCGCTGGTGCAGGACGTGCGGTCGGCGACCAGGTGGGTCTTGAAGGCCTTGATGTGGTTCTCGGCCTGACCCCGGGCGCAGTAGACGCCTTCGTAGAGCGCCTTGCCGGCGCCCTTGGTCAGGCTGGTGACGATGAAGCGGGTGTCGCAACCGCGGGGGCCGGCCTCGATACGGGCGATGATCCGCTCGACCCGGGTCCAGGAGCCTGCGCTGTCGTAGAATTCCTTGAAGCGGCGGATCGTGGCGCCCTCGGCCGCTTCGGCGCGGGCGGTGGTGGACGCCTCCAGCGTCGCCACATGGCGGCGTAGCACGGTGGTGGTCGGCAGGCCGAGGATGAAGTCCACGCCGCGCGCGCGGCACAGGTCGAGCACCTCAGGGGCGCAATAGTGGCCGTCGCCGCGGATCAGGATCTCCACGCGCGGCCAGTGGCTGCGGATCTCACGGATCAGCCGCCGCAGATGGGCGGCGATCTCGCGCCCGCTGGGCCGCTTGGCCGGGCGCAGCACCGCGGTCACGAAGCGCCCCGCACCATCGAACACCACGATCGGCTGGAAGCCGTAGTCGTCGTAATGGGCGTTGAACAGCCGCAGCTGCTGGCCGCCGTGGACCGCGTCGAAGGTGTCGTCGATGTCGAGCGTGATGTGCCGGGGCGCCTGCGCGAAGCTGGCGCAGTACAACGCGACCATCGCCCGCCCCATGCGCAGCAGCGTGCGCAGGTCGGGCAGGTTCTCGAGCCGACTGATGGTGGACTGCGAGCACAGATCGCGCGCGCCAGGCGAGCGCTCCAGCGCCATCTTGAACACCGGGTCGGCGCGCAGGACGTTGGCGTCGACGCCGTCCTCGTAGCCCGCCGCGATCATCAGCATCCGGAAGCGCAGGATCTCCTCCATGCTGTGCAGAGTGCGGCCAGGATCGCGGGGATCGTCGATGCAGGCCGCAAGCCTCCCGGCCACGCTCAGCCGCCGCTCAACCTCGCGCAACGCCAGCAGCCCGGCGTCGGAGGACAGCGATCCACCGTCGAACCGGGCGCTCACCGCCTTGCAGTTCACTGGTGACAGCCCAGGCAGAGCCGCCGTAGTTTCATTCATGGCGGGTCTCGCCTCCCTGAGCCGGAGTTTTTGGCCTCGACAACCAAAATCTACGTCAAATCAGAGACTTGGGCTAGACCCGCCAACCCTCATGCATAATGCGGGCTAGCCCCGTTCCTGGGTCTGGTCCGGTCGAACGGTGGGCCCGACTCGCTAGCCGCCGCGCTGTTGAAACCGCTTTGACCGAGGTTCTCGACGGCTCCGGCGCGGTCTACGTTTCGATCATTGACTTGTTGTGTCCTAATGATGCTTGCACGCTGGTTACTGGTACCGGTGTTCCTATGCATTGGGATTTCGCGCACCTGACGCGGCCGGGTGCTCAGCAATTGCTTGAGCAAATGCGATCAAACGGACTTTTCGCGCAGACAGGTTCAGCAAGCGCAGACGTCAGCAATTGATGTGACCAACAGACTATCTCAACACCCTCCCCGCCACCGCATCCAGCCGCGCCAGCGCGGCAGGGTCGCGCGCGTCGGGGGCGGTGATCAGCGCGTGGTCCAGCGCGCGGTCGCAGCCGTGCGGACAGGGCGCGCGCGCGCCGCCCAGCGCCGGGACCGCCGCC
>CAZRFB010000423.1:0-2184 GCA_964599185.1 uncultured Rhodobacterales bacterium
GGTGATGGCGGTGGAGGCCGACAGCACCCGCACCATCGAGGCCAGCGTGTCGGCCGACCTCGGCGTGATCGCGATCCTCGACAGCGCCGTGCCGCCCTACATGGCGCGAATCGCCCACGACGGCGCCTTGCCGCCGCTGCCGTCGATCGCGATCAACATGTATCAAGCGCACGGGCCCAAGGCGGCGCTGACCGCGCGGCTGGCGGATGCGGTGCGCGCGGCCTATCGCGGGCGCGGGGCGGCGCTGGCGGCGGCTGAGTGACCGCGCGGCGCCCTGACGCCCCCCATGACGCACCTGACGGACGCCATGGTCATTTTCAGATTGCCGGGCCGGGCGAAACCCTTCATTGATATGCGGGATGAACGGGTGGTCAGCCAGTATCTGGATCGACGTCGTCGGCTACATGGCGTCGGCGCTGGTTTTTCTCACCTTCTGCATGCACACCATGCTGCCGCTGCGCGCAGCGGCGATCGGCAGCAACATCCTGTTCATCATCTATGGCTTCGCGAGTGGCGCGTATCCGGTGCTGGCGCTGCACCTGATCCTGCTGCCCATGAACATGTGGCGGACGGTCGAATTGATTCGGCTGGCGAGGCGGGTGCGCGCGGCGACGCAAGGCGCGGTGTCGCTCGACTGGCTGAAGCCGTTCTCACGCAAAGTCACCCTGCGCCCGGACGCGATCCTGTTCGAAAAAGGCGACGCCGCCGATCATCTTTACTTCATCGTCAGCGGCAGGATCGCGCTCGACGAGACCGAGATCGTGCTTGACCCGGGAGAGCTTCTCGGCGAACTGGGCCTGTTTGCGCCGGATCGTCAGCGAACCCTGACGGCGCGCGCTCTTGGAACGGCGCACCTGCTGCGGATCGACGCGCAGGACATCGAGCGCCTGTGCGTCCAGCATCCGGAAGTGACGTTCACCCTGCTGCGCGTCATCACCCTGCGGCTGCTGAGCAACCACCGAGCTGCGCCTGCCCAGCCTCAGCCTCTCCCATATCGGGACGCAGCGTCCTGAGGCGGCTTTTGCGCGCGCCCGGACACCGCGCGCCGAGCGCGGGTTAATCCACCCGCACCACCACCTTCCCCGCCGCCTTGCGCTCGCGCAACAGCGCCAGAGCCTCCCCCGCCCGCTCCAGCGGCAGCACGTTGGACACATGCGGCGCGATGCGCCCCGCCGCCCACCACGCCAGCAGCTGCGCAAAACTGTCGCGCAGCACCTGCGGGCGGGCCTTCCAGTAGGCGCCCCAGTAAAGCCCGATCACGGTGAGGTTCTTGACCAGCAGGATGTTGGCCGGGATCTGCGGAACCTCGCCGCTGGCGAAGCCGATCGGCAGCAGCCGGGCCTCGAAGTTCGCCGCGCGCAGCGCCGCCTCCCACAGCGCGCCGCCGACCGGATCATAGACCACGTCCGCGCCGCCCAGGGCGCGCACCGCGTCGCGCAAGGTCTCGGCGTCGGCCTCCAGCACATGCGCGGCGCCTTTCGCGCGGGCGGCCCCGGCCTTTTCCGCGCCGCGTGCGACCGCGATCACCTCGGCGCCCATCAGCGCGCCGATCTCCACCGCCGTCAGCCCCACGCCGCCGCCCGCGCCCAGCACCAGCAGCCGCTCGCCGGGCGTCAGCCGCGCACGGTGCGCCAGCGCGACGTGGCTGGTGCCGTAGGCCACCTGAAGCGCGGCGGCGGTCACGTCGTCCATGGCGTCGGGCAGCGCGACGCAGGTCGCCGCCGGGGCGCAGACCTGCTCGGCGAGACCGCCCGATCCGCACAGCGCCGCAACGCGCTGCCCCACGCGCACGCCCGCCGCCCCCGGCCCCAGCGCCAGCGCCTCGCCGCAAACCTCCAGCCCCGGCGCGAACGGCAACGGCGGCTTTTCCTGATAGCGCCCCGCCACCATCAGCGTGTCGGCGAAGTTCACCCCGCAGGCGCGCACCCGCAGCAGAACCTCGCCGGGTCCGGGCGCGGGCGGCGCGACTTCGTCCAGCCGCAAAGCTCCGCCGATCTCGTGCAGCCGCATCGCCCGCATGGTCGCCCTCCCCGCTCAGCCGCAGCGATCCTGCCCCCTGCGGCGCGATGCGCCAAGCCCCGCCCTTGCGCGCACCCGCCGCGATGCGGCAAACCCGCCGCGAACCCGCCCCCGGAGACCGCCATGACCCAGATCACCCCGATTCGCCGCGCGCTGTTGTCGCTG
>CAZRFB010000424.1:0-3346 GCA_964599185.1 uncultured Rhodobacterales bacterium
GGGCGGGATGCGCGCCAGCGCGCGCGGGTGGCGGCGGTCGAGCAGCCGCCACACGCCGAACGCCACGACGATCAGCCCGGCGCCGATGCGCACCTCCCGCCCCCAGTCCAGCAGCGACGCCAACAGCGCGAACGGCAGCAGCGCCAGCGCCATCGCCGCGAAATGGCCCAGCGCGATCGGCCCGAGCGCCGCCAGCACCGCGCCGCCGCGCCGCTCCATCAGCCCCGCCGACACCGCCAAAGGCCAGCCCATCCCCGGACTGGCGCCGTGATAGACGCCGCTGGCCAGCACGGCGAGCCACAGGCCCGCCACGCCGTCGCTCATGCGTTGGGATAGCAGAAGCTGTCGGTCGAGCAGTCGCCCCCCTCAAGCCGGATCTGGTGCGTGCGATAGCCCTTTGGCGCCTCCAGCCAGAACTTCGGGTCCAGCGTCAGGCCGCCGTCCGGCCCCACGTCGGCCTTCACCATCGCGCCGGGCACGCCGTCGGGATAGAACTGGTCGTCCCAGGTCGAATACAGCGAGTTGGTGAAATACACCCGCTTTCCGTCGCGGCTGACCTCCACCATCTGCGGCCCGCCCCGGTAGTCGCCGCCAGAGGGATGCGCCGCCTTGCGCACGATGCCGCCGATGTGGACCGACCCGGCGAGCGTCGGGTTCATCGGGTCGCTCACGTCATACTGGCGCAGCTCGCCGGTGCCCCAGCACGAGACGTAGAGAAAGCGGTCGTCGAGCGACAGGTCGATGTCGGTGATCAGCGGCGGCACGGCGCCGAAACCTTTCAGCAGCTCGGGCAGCTGCGCGGCGTCGGCGGGTTCGGGCGGGATGATCGCCGTCTTCTTCGCGTGGAACTTGCCGCCCTCGCGCCACCACGTCCAGATCGAGCCTTCGAGATTGGTGGTGTCCACCACCACGCCAAGGAAGCCGTATTCCTTGGCCGGATCGTGCGCAGGCCGCACCTCCAGCGCCATCTGATGGTTCTCGCCGAGGTCGATGGTCTGCACATGGCGGCGCGCGCGCAGGTCCCAGAAGTGGATGCGGTGGCCGTACTTGTTGGCCAGCAGGTCGGCAGGCACGATGCCGTTCTCGAACTGCGGCGGCAGCCCCCATTCGCTGGAGATCATGTAGTCGCGCGGCAGGTTCCACCAGAAATCATAGTGCATCTTCTGCGGCCCGCGATCCATCTCCCAGCGCCCCAGCACCTCGAAGCTCTCGCAGTCCATGATGAAGATGCCCGGCGGCCCGTCGGTCCCGTCGGCCCCGCCGCCGCCCAGCGTCGAGACATAGACCCCCTCCGGTCCGCAGTGGATGGTGTGTGGCCGGGAATAGCCGGTGCGCGCCATCAGCTCCTCCGGCTCGATGATCTTGTGGATCCGCGCCTTTGTCGGATCCGGTTTGGTGTCGATCACATAGATGCGCGACGAGCGGATGCCCGGAATGATGAGAAAACGCCGCTCCAGATGCGCGTGCCCCGCCATCGGCGACAGCGCCGAGGAGCAGGCGTTCCAACCGAAGTGGTGGAACTCGTCGCCCCGGTTCGGCATCGTCACGGTGTGCACGATCCTGGCGAACTGCGGCGAGGCGGGATCGACATCGACCACGCCCAGCGCGTCGGGCTGCGCGCCGTCCGGGCTCAGCAGCAGCACATAGGCGAACTTCTCCACAGGGGCGGCCATCGCCAGCTTGGCCGAGGGGTGAAAGGTGGGATCGGGACGAATGGTCATCGCGCGTTCCTCCAGTTGCGCGCCGTGTGCCCGGCGCTGAGGGGTCAGGATGCGCCAGACCGCCGATTCGCGCCACTTTGGCGGTCGGCGGGGCCGTCAGCCGTCGCGCGTCAGGCGTTTCTCAGCGATACACCAGCGTCGGCAGCCACAGCGTGAGGCCGGGGATGAAGGTGATCAGCAGCAGCACCGCGAGCAGCGGGATCAGGAACGGCGCCACCGCGCGGATCGCCAGGCTCAGCGGCACTTTCGCCACCCGCGCCAGCACATAGATCACCATGCCCACCGGCGGCGTCAGCAGGCCGATCATCAGGTTGAGCACCATGATGATGCCGAAATGCACCGGGTCGATCCCCATCTTGGTCACCACCGGCAGCAGCACCGGCACCAGAATCGTGATCGCGGCGATGGTCTCCATGAAGCAGCCGACCACCAGCAGCACCACGTTGATCAGGATCAGGATCACGATGGGATCGTCCGAGATCGCCAGCAGGCCGATGGTCAGGTACTCGGTGATGCGCGCCTGCGTCAGCACCCAGGCGAAGATCGAGGCGGCGGCGACGATGAACAGCACCGCCGCCGTGGTCTCGACCGTGTCGAGCGACACCCGCATGAACCGCTTCCAGTTCAGCGAGCGGTAAAGGCCGAAACCCAGAAACAGCGCCCAGCCGCAAGCCGCGACCGCCGCTTCGGTCGGGGTGAACACCCCGAACAGGATGCCGCCGATGATCAGCGCCGGGGTCATCAGCGCCGGAAACGCCCGGATGAAGCTGCGCGCCAGCAGGCCCAGCCGGAACGCCGCGTCGGGCGCGATGCCCCGGCTGTGCGCATACCAGAACACATAGATCATCAGCGATCCGGCCATCAGCAGCCCCGGCATGAAGCCCGCGATGAACAACTGCCCGATCGAGGCGTTGGCCATCACGCCATAGATCACCAGCGGCAGCGACGGCGGGATGATCGGCCCGATGGTCGAGGAGGCCGCCGTCAGCCCCAGCGCGAAATCGTCCGGATAGCCCCGGTCGCGCATCGCCTTGATCTCGATGGTGCCGAGGCCCCCGGCGTCGGCGACCGCCGTGCCCGACATGCCCGAAAAGATCACCGAGGCCGCCACGTTCACATGACCCAGCCCGCCGCGCATCCAGCCCACCAGCGCGATCGCGAAGTCGAAGATGCGGTTGGTGATGCCGGCGGTGTTCATCAGGTTGCCGGCCAGAATGAAGAACGGCACCGCCAGCAGCGGAAAGCTGTCCACGCCGTTGACCATGCGGTGCAGCACGATCACGTCGGGCACCCGCCCGTCGAGCAGGATGTAGAGCGCGCTGGAGGCCGCCAGCGCCACCGCCACCGGAAAGCCGACGATCAGCATCGCGAACAGCGCCGCGAACAGCAGGGCGATCAGCATCGGGCGCGGTCTCCGCCGGGCAAGGGGTTCATGTCTCCGGCCCGTCAGCGGGCGCGTCGAGCAGGCCGCGCGCGCCATGGCGCCAGTGATGGATCGCGCGCATGGCCTGATAGACGGCCATCGCCGCCAGCGACGCGGCGACGGTCCAGTAGATCACCGACTTGGGCAGATCGAGCGACACCATCGACTGGTTGGTGCGCAGCGCCAGCTTGCCGCAGGTCCA
>CAZRFB010000425.1:0-2051 GCA_964599185.1 uncultured Rhodobacterales bacterium
CGTGCGGCTGGCGCTGCGCCTGTTCGGCGTGCGCGCCGACCCCGACGCGCGGGTGCTGGCGCAGGAGGAGATCCGCGGCGCCATCGACCTGCACCACGCCGAAGGGACCGTCGCCAAGGACGACCGCGACCTGCTGATCGCGGCGCTGGATCTGCGCGACCGCGAGGTGTCGGAGGTGATGATCCACCGCCGCAACATCGACTCGATCTCCGCCGACGAAGCGCCCGAGACGATCCTGAACTACTGCCTGCAAAGCGCCCACACCCGCATCCCGGTCTGGCGCGGCGAGGCGGAGAACATTGTCGGCGTGATCCACGCCAAGGACCTGCTGCGCGCCGTCAACCAGCTGATGCGCGACTCGGGGCGCGGCGTGGAGGCGCTGGCCGACTTCGACGTGATGGCGGTGGCGATGGAGCCGTGGTTCGTGCCCGACACCACCTCGCTCGACCAGCAGATGCGCGGATTCCTGCAACGGCGCTCGCATTTCGCGCTGGTGGTGGACGAATACGGCGCGCTGCAGGGCCTGGTGACGCTGGAGGACATCCTGGAGGAGATCATCGGCGACATCGCCGACGAACACGACAAGCAGGTTGAGGGCGTGCACCGCGAGGCCGACGGCTCCTACATCGTGGACGGCGCCGCCACCATCCGCGACATCAACCGGCTGTGCGAGTGGCGGCTGCCCGACATGGAGGCCAACACCATCGCCGGGCTGGTGATCCACGAGGCGCAGACCATCCCCACCGTGGGCCAGGTGTTCCGCTTCCACGATTTCCGCTTCGAAGTGCTGGAGCGCAACCGCAACCAGATCACGAGGCTCAGGGTCAAACCGCTGGCGCGCGCGTCCGGCGGGGCGCGCTGAGCGAAAAAGCGGGCGCATCGGTCACGCCCCCGCCGCCTTGCGCGGGGCGTCAGCGGCGGTAATCATCGCGCCATGAGCACCGTGATCATCTCCCACCCCGACTGCTTCGAGCACGTCAACCCGCCAGGCCACCCGGAATGCGTGGACCGGCTGCGCGCCGTCGAGGCGGCGCTGGGCATCGAGGCGTTCTCGCTTGTGCCGCGCATTCAGGCGCCGCTGGCGACCGTGCAGCAACTGCTGCGCGCCCATCCGCAGGCGCATATCGACCGGCTGCGCGCGCTGTCGCCCGCCTCGGGCTGGGCCTCGGTGGACGCCGACACCTCGCTGTCGCCCGGCTCGCTCAACGCCGCGCTGCGGGCGGCGGGGGCCAACGTGCTGGCGGTGGACATGGTGATGGGCGGCGAGGCGCCCAACGCCTTTTGCGCGGTGCGCCCGCCCGGCCACCACGCCGAGGCGATGCGCGCCATGGGTTTCTGCCTGTTCGGCAACGCCGCCATCGGCGCGCTGCACGCGGTGGAGGCGCACGGCCTGACGCGCGTCGCGGTGGTGGATTTCGACGTGCACCACGGCAACGGCACGCAGGACATCTTTCAGAACGACGGCCGGCTGCTCTACGCCTCGACGCACGAATGGCCGCTCTACCCCGGCACCGGCGCGGCGGAGGAGACCGGCGTCGGCAACATCGTCAACGCGCCGCTGCCCGGCATGTCGGGCGGGCGGGAGTTCCGCGCCGCCTTCGACACGCTGATCCTGCCCGCGCTCGACCGGTTCCGCCCCGAACTGCTGATCGTCTCCGCCGGCTTCGACGCCCACGCGCGCGATCCGCTGGCCACCCTGCAACTGGGCGAGGCCGATTTCGTCTGGGCGACCAACGCGCTGTGCGACATCGCCGACGCGCATTGCCGCGGCAGGCTCGTCTCGACGCTGGAGGGCGGCTATGATCTGGAGGCGCTGGCGCGGTCAACGGCGGCGCATGTGCGGGTGCTGATGGAGCGGGCGCGATGACGGATGCGGCGGGCAAGGGCGCCAGGAACGCGAAACAGGATGGCGACATCGCCGCGATGAGCTTCGAGGACGCCATGAAGGCGCTGGAGGCTATCGTCGAGAAGCTGGAGAGCGGCGAGGCCCCGCTGGAGGAGAGCATCACCCTCTACGAACGCGGCGCCCTGCTGCGCGCCCATTGCGAGGC
>CAZRFB010000426.1:0-7766 GCA_964599185.1 uncultured Rhodobacterales bacterium
GTTGCGGCCATAGACCAGCAGCATCGCGATGATGACCGATCCGTAGATCACCTGCCGCGCCGCCTCCGGCATCTGCATGATCGACAGCACCGAGTTCAGCAGCACGATCAGGATCACCCCGACCAGCGTGCCCAGATAGCGTCCGCGCCCGCCCAGGATATGCGTGCCGCCGATCACCACGGCGGCGATGGCGGGCAGCAGATAGGCGTCGCCCATCCCCTGATAGGCCTTGGTGGAATAGCCCGCCAGCAGCGTGCCCGCCAGCCCCGACGCCGCCCCGCACAGCATGAACGACGCCACGATCACCCGCCGCGTCGGCACGCCCGCCAGATACGCCGCCGCCTCGCGGGCGCCGATCATGTAGATCGCCCGCCCCATCGCGGTGCGCCCCAGCAGCACCACCATCCCCAGCGAGACGACGCCCCAGACGAACACCGCCGCAGGCAGGCCCGCGATCTTGCCGACCGCCAGATACTGCATCAGCGGCGTCGCGGCGGTCTGCGGCGCGAAGCCGCCGGTCTGCGCCACCATCACGCCCTGCGCCACCGCGTTGACCCCCAGCGTGAAGATCATCGAGGGGATGCGCAGATAGGCCACGCCGCAGCCGTTGATCAGCCCGATGCCCATCCCCACCGCCAGCCCCACCGGCACGGCGAACGGCCCGCCTACCGCCGTTGCGGTCATCGCCGAGGCGGCGATGGTCCAGGGCACGGACAGGTCGATATGGCCGAGCAGGATCACCAGCATCATGCCCGCCGCGACGATGCCCAGGAACGCGCCGACCTGAAGCTGCTGCAACAGATAGGTCGGCGACAAGAGCGTGGCGGTCCCTTGCGTCCACAGCGTATAGGCGGTGCCGAGCGCGAGGATCGCCAGCACGAACCCGGCGGCGATCACCACCGGCCTGTCCTCCGGCGACAGGCGGCGGCGCGGCGCGGCGTCTTGCACAGCATCGGTCATCCGGGGCGCGCTCCTACCTGAACAGATCCAGCGTGTTGCGCACCCGCAGCACGCGCACCGCGCCAAGGCTGACGGCGGCCAGCAGCACCATGCCCTCGATCAGCGGCTGAAGCAGCGGATCGACCTCGAAGATGCGGAAGTTGAACGAGATCGCGCGCAGAACCAGCGCGCCGAACAGCGAGCCGACGGCGGAGCCCACCCCGCCCAGCAGCGACGTGCCGCCGATCACCACCGCCGCCAGCGAGTTCAGGGTATAAGCCCCCGCCTGCGGCACGTCTGCGGCGCCCGATGAGGTCTGGAGCGCCAGAAACAGCCCGCCAAGCCCCGCCAGAAACCCGCCCAGGGTGAACGCCGCCAGCTTGGCGCGCGCGATCGGCAGCCCCGACATGTAGGCCGCGCCCTCGTTGGAGCCGATCGCATAGACCGTGCGCCCGGTCACCGAGCGCGCGAACGGCAGCCACACCAGCGCCGCCACCGCCGCCATCAGGATCAGCGGCGTCGGCAGCGCGGCGAACGGGCGGAACCACGCCGCCTCGCCATTTCCGGCGAAGCCGTAGGTCGCCGCCATCTCGAACAGGTCGTTGGTCATCGCCCACGACAGGTCCGCGTCCACGTTCCCGCCGGGGCTGGGGCGCAGGAACAGCGCCACGCCCATGTAGATCGCGCCGGTGGCCAGCGTCGCGATGATCGGCTGAATGCGGCCATAGACCACCACGCAGCCGTTCATGAAGCCGCAGGCAGCGCCCAGCCCCATGCACAGCGCCGCGCCCAGCGCCATGTCGAGCGGCCCGCCGTTCATCACATGGCTGGCGGCGACGTTGACCAGCGTCAGCACCGCGCCCACCGACAGATCGATCCCGCCCAGCAGCACCGGCAGCGTCTGCGCCATCGCCACCATCGCCAGCGCGAAGGCCTCGTTGCTGTTCTGGATCAGCACGGCGGAGGAGAACCCGCGCGGGTGGTTGAGGTTGTAGAACAGATAGAGCGCGGCGCAGAGGCCGATCGCGGTCAGCAGCCCGGCGCTCTGACGCACGCGGATGCGCAGGTCGGCGAAGCCCCCGCTCACGCCCGCGCCCCGGAAGCCGCCTGCGCGTCGATGTTGAGCGCGCTGGCGATGATCGCGTGTTCGGTCATCGCCGCGCCCTCAAGCTCGCGCACGATGCGCCCGTCATACATCACCGCCATGCGGTCGCAGCATCCGATCAGCTCCTCGTAGTCGGTGGTGTAGAACAGGATCGCGGCGCCCTCGTCGGCGAGCTGGCGCAGCAGGCGATAGATCTCCTGCTTGGTGCCCACGTCGATGCCGCGCGTCGGATCGTTCAGCAGGATGACGCGCGGCCTGGTCATCAGCCATTTCGCGATCACCACCTTCTGCTGGTTGCCGCCCGACAGCGTGGCCACCGCGTCCGAGGGCGCGCCGATCTTGATCTGCATCGCGCGCACGCCGTCCTCGACCGCGCGCGCGGCGGCGGCGCGGTCGATGAAAGGCCCGCGGCTTATGCGGTCGAGCGAGGCCGCCAGCAGGTTGTCGGCGATCGACATGCCCAGCAGCAGCCCCTCGGTCTTGCGGTCCTCGGGGATCAGCGCGATGTCCACGCCGGGGCGCTTGGCGTCGGTGGGCGAGGTGAGCGCCACCGGGCGGCCGTCGATCAGCACGTCGCCGCGCACGCCGCGCAGCACGCCGAACAGCGCCAGCAGCAATTCCTTCTGCCCCTGCCCGTCCAGCCCGCCCAGCCCCATGATCTCGCCGCGCCCCACGGTGAGGTCGATGGCGCTGAGGCTGTGCTCCCAGCTCAGGCCCCGGGTCTCCAGCATCGGCGCGGGCCGGTCACGTTTTTGCGGCTTGGGCGGGAAATGCGCCGAGATCTCGCGCCCGATCATCATCCGCACGATCTCCGACGGCCCGCGCGCGCCTTGCGCGAAGGTCTCGATGTGGCGGCCGTTGCGAAACACCGAACAGCGGTCGGCGATGGCCTCGATCTCGTGCATCCGGTGCGAGATGGTGATGATCGCGCAGCCGGCGTCGCGGCGCGCGCGCAGCACGTCGAACACCTTGTCCACGTCGGCGGCGGTCAGCGCCGAGGTCGCCTCGTCGAGGATCAGCACCTTGGGGTCGCGCGCCAGCGCCTTGGCGATCTCGACGAGCTGACGGCGCGACAGGGCCAGGTCGCGCACCCGCAGCAGCGGGTTGACGTCCTCGCAGCCCACCGCCGCCAGCGCGGCCTCCGCCCGCCGCCGCTGCGCGCGACGGTCGATCAGCCCGAAGCGGCGCGGCGGGTCGGCGAGGCAGATGTTGTCGGCCACCGTCAGGTCGGGAACCAGCGACAGCTCCTGAAAGATGCACACGATCCCCGCCGCATTCGCCGACGCCGGATCGGCGAAGCGCATCGCGCGGCCCTCCAGCGCGATCTCGCCCGCGTCGGGGCGCACCACGCCGGAGATGATCTTGATCAGCGTCGATTTTCCGGCGCCGTTCTCGCCCAGCACCGCATGGATCGAGCCGCCCGAACAGGCGAAATCCACGCCGTCGAGCGCGGTCACGCCGCCATAGCGCTTGGACACGCCCGCAAGCGCGATACGCGCCGCGCGCTGGGAAGCCTCGGCCATCAGGCGCAATCCTCTGGGAGCGGTGGATCGGCGCGCGCGGGCCGCGAACGGCCGCGCGCGCCGGGGCGGTCACTTCACGTTGTCGGCGTCCTTGGCCATGATCTCGCGCGCGGTGATGTTGACGCCGCACGGCGGAAACTCGTTGACCGTGAAGAAGTTGTCGGTCAGGTCCGGCCAATAGTTCTCGCCCGCCTTCATCTGGTCGAAGGTGGCGTAGGGGATCGGCACCGAGATGAGCTGCGGCATCGGCTCGCCGTCCAGCGCCGACAGCGCCGCCTTCATGGCGATGGCGACCAGCCCCGGCGACTGACCGATGGAGATGCCCTCCAGCCCGTTCGGCCCGTGCTCCGCCAGCAGCTTGCGAAAGCCGTTCTCCGACTCGCCGGCCAGCGGCACCATCGGGTGCCCCGCGTCGAGCATCGCGCGCACCGCGCCGGTGGTGCCGCCCTGCACCACCACGGCGTCGAACTTGCCATGCACGGCGATGGCGTCGGCGGTCACCTTCTGCGCCGTGCCGTCGTCCCAGTTGCCGACGACCTCGACGATCTCCCACTTGCCCGTCGGCTCGAACACCTCGCGAAAGCCGATGTGGCGGTCGCGGTCCACCGAGTTGCCGGGCAGGCCGCGCACTTCGAGGATCTTGCCGGATTTCTTGTCGCCCAGCCGCTCGGTCAGCCAGCGGGCGTACATCTTGCCCATCTCGAGCTGGTTCTCGTTGACCTGCATCACCTTGTCGGTGTCGAGCACGTTGTCGAACGGCACGATCACCACGTTGTTGCGGTCGGCGAGCCGGATCACGCGGTCAAAGCCCTCCGGGCTGACGGCGATGGTGATGATCGCGTCGAAACCCTGGTTGATGAAGTCCTCGATGGCGCCAAGCTGGGCCGCGACGTCTGTGCCGGTCGAGACCACCTTGAACTCGCTGATCCGGCTGGCGATTTCGGGCTGTTCCGCGAAGGCCTTGGCGGTCTGGATCATCTGGATGCGCCAGGTGTTGCCGACAAAGCCGTTGACGACAGCCACCTTGTGCGGCCCGTCGCGCTTCTCCCACTGGAGATAGGTGATGTCCGGGCTCCACGGCGCGAAGCAGCCGGGGTCGGCGCCGGGGCCGCTCACGACCTTGGGCGCGGCCATGGCGGCCCAGGCGCCGCCGATCAGCGCGAGCGTGAGCGCGGCGGTGGAAATCGTTCTGCGCATGGGGTTCCTCTCCCATAAGTGACGGACCGTCTCATTCGATTTAGCGGCCTCGACGGGAGATTATGATAGCGCTACCGGACAATCCAGCGGAAAACGCGCCGCCGCGCTCAGCAGGGCGGCCCGACATAATTCTCCGCCAGCGCTGTCTGCGCCGCGAGCGATTGCGCGAGACAGGCGTGCTCCGCCGCCTGCATCCGCGCGCCGCTTGCGTCGGCGTCGGGAAAGCGGTGCGGCAGGCCGGTCAGCGCCCAAGAGAACCGCTCCGCCTTCCACACCCGCGCCAGCGCGCGGTCTGAATAGCCCTCAAGCCCGGCGTCGTCGCCGTCGCGGCAATGCGCGATCAGCGCCTGCGACAGATAGTGGATGTCGGAGGCCGCAAGGTTCAGCCCCTTGGCGCCGGTCGGCGGCACGGCTGCGCCGCTCCTGCACCGCGCCCGCGCGGTGCAGGAGCGGCGACAGCAGCAGCCCCGACGGCCCGCCGCCGATGATCGCGACCTGGCGTTTGCCTCCGATGCGCCGCCCTCACCGTCGCGCAAGGACGGCGCCGGACGCAGGGGCGACGCTAGAGGGCTGCGCGCAACGGCGGGGCCGCCTCGGGCGCTTCGGCGCGGCGGCGCAGGGCGTTGGCGCGTTCGCCTGCGGCCAGCTTGCCGACGCCGTGGCGGGTCTTGCGCCAAAAGCTCGGCGCCGCCACCATCTCCGCCAGCGCCAGCCATGCCGCGACCGCGCCCAGCGGCCAGTAGAACAGCAGCGTCGGGATCCACGGCCACAGCCAGCGCTCGCCGCGCCGCGCGGTGGCGAACACGGCGGCGACGATCATTGCCGCCCAGCCCGCCATCTGCACCACGATCAGCGCCGCCATCGCGACCGGCGGCAAATCGGCGAGCCACGACGGTCCGAACCCGGCCAGCGTCAGCCCCCACACCAGCCAGAATGCGGGCAGGCCGAGATAGGCGACCGCCGCGCCCAGAAACAGCGCCTGAAACGCCACGAAGCCGCGCAAGCCCAGTTGCCGCGCCAGCGTCACCGGCTGGCGCATGTGCACAAGCCAGGTAATCATGAAACCCTTGATCCAGCGCGAGCGCTGGCGCAGCCACACGCCGGGGCGGCTGCTCGCCTCCTCCTCGGTGGTCGAGGCGGTCACCTCGCAACGAAACCCCGCCCGCGCCAGCCGCATCCCCAGATCGGCGTCTTCGGTCACGTTGTGCGCGTCCCAGCCGCCGACCTGCTCCAGCGCCGCGCGGCGGAAGAAAACCGATGTGCCGCCCAGCGGCAGCGGCAGGCGCAGGTCGCGAAACCCCGCGATCAGCACGTCGAACCAGATCGCGTATTCGATGGCGAAACAGCGCGTCAGCCAGTTTTCGCGCGGGTTGTAATAGGCCAGCCGCGCCTGCACGCAGGCGACCTCGGGCGGCGCCGTGCGCAGGATATCGGCCACGCGCCTCAACTGGTCCGGCGCCGGGCGATCCTCGGCGTCATAGACGCCGACAATCTCGCCTTCAGCGAAGTCCAGCGCATAGTTCAGCGCGCGCGGCTTGGTGCGCGGCAGGCCCGGCGGCGCGATCAGGATCTGGCAGAACGGCGGCGGCCCGATCGCCTCCAGCGCCGCCAAGGTCTACGCGTCGTCCGCCTCCAGGATCAGCTTCACGTCGAGCAGTTCGCGCGGCCAGTCCAGCCGCTCCAGCGCGTCGATCAGCAGCGGCATCGTCTCCGGCTCATGCAGCAGCGCGATCAGCAGGGTGATCTTTGGCGGCGGGCGGCGTTCGGCCAGCACGATGGCGTCGCCGCGCGCGCCCATCGCTTGCGTCTGCGGGTCGCGCAGCGGGCGCAGCGCGCGCGTCAGCACCGCCACCCGCACCACGGCGTTCATCGCGTTGAGCGCGACCAGAGCGAAGAACAGGATCGGCGCGGCGACCAGCGGCGCCGCCAGCAGCGCGACCAGCGCCGCCGCGCAGAACGCCGCGGCGCCCGCGCGCTGCACCATGGTCGCCGGCGCACGCGCGCTCATCGCAAGCGGGGCGCGGCTGGCGGCGCGCGCGGCTAGGCCGGGACCATAGGCGGTGGTGATCGCGCGGGCCACCGCCGCAGGATCGGCCAGGGCGATCTCCGCGCGGCGCGGCGGGCTGGCCAGCGCCGCCAGCCCCGCCTGCGCGTCGGCGTAGTCGGCGGCGACAAAAACCAGCGTCTCGCCGTCCAGCCGCAGCGGCGCCATCTGGCGGCGCAGATAGATTTCGATGTCGCGCGGATCGCCCAGCGCGGGGTCGAGCGCAAGGTCGCCCGCCGCAACCGTCTGCGCGCCGATCTGCTCCGCCGCCGCCGCCGTCACCGCCTGCGCGCTGGCCCAGCCGCGATGCGACAGGATCTCGCCCAGCCGCGCCGCGCTGTCGGCCTGCGCCAGCAAGGCGGCCTCCAGCCCTTTCTCCGAGATCGCGCCGCGCGCCAGCAACAGCGCGCCGATGGGGGCCTTTTTCGCTGGAAAGGGCGCGGAAGCGCCTGCGTCGCGCGCTGGCTGCATCAAGAATACTCCAGAAACTTCTTCACCATACGCCCGAGGCCCGACAAATCATGGCCACAACATGACAGTGCCGACAACATCCGCCACCGTCAATTCGCCGGGCGGCGAATGTCTGCGGCGAATGTCTGCGGCGGTTGTCTGCGGCGGTTGTCTGCGGCGGTTGTCTGCGGCGGTTGTCTGCGGCGGTTGCGCGCCTTGGCGCCACGACCCATATTCATCGCATCCGACGCCTGTGCAGGGTCGGCTCACGACGGTCGCTTTCGCTGAAAGGGCTCGCATGACGCGCATGACGTTCGCCTCGCACCCATTTCTGCTTGGGTTCGAGGATCTCGACCGGCTGGTCGAACGCACCGCCAAAAGCGGTGAGAGCTATCCGCCCTACAACATCGAGCAGCGCGGCGACGCGCGCTATCGCATCACGCTGGCGGTGGCGGGGTTCGCCGAGGCCGATCTTGCGGTGACGCTGGAGGATCGCCAGCTGGTGGTG
>CAZRFB010000427.1:0-2828 GCA_964599185.1 uncultured Rhodobacterales bacterium
GGTGCCGATCACCGCGCGCCCCTCATAGAAGCGGGCGTTGTAGATCGCCACGTTGTCGGCGGTCTTGAAGCCGGTGGCGTGCTCGAACTTCACGTCCGGGAACTGCTCGGCGACCTTCAGCGTCGCGTCCATGAAGCCGAAAGAGGTGGTGAAGATCAGTTTGTGGCCCGAGGCGGCGAGCTGGCGGATCACGCGCTCGGCGTCGGCGCCCTCGGGCACGCTTTCGACGAAGGTGGTCTCGACCGCCTCGCCGTAAGCGGCCTCCACCGCCTGACGGCCCTGGTCATGCTGATAGGTCCAGCCGAAATCGCCCACCGGGCCGACATAGATGAAGCCGACCTTCAGCGGCTCGGCCTGCGCCGCGGCGGCTGCGGCGGATAGCGCCAGCGTGGCGGCGAGAAGGGTTTTCCTGAGCATCGCTTTCTCCCTGTTGGCGCGTCAGCGGTCCGCGCGGAATGGCCGTCCGAGACAAGCCGGGGCGTTGGCGCGCGTCAACGCCCTGTCGCGCGAAATGATCACCAAAGCGACGATTGTCGCAAGATAAGGCGCCATGGCGAGCACCTGCTGCGGCACGCCCAGCCCGGCGCCCTGACCGTAGAACTGCGCTTGCGTGATCGCGGCGAACAGATAGGCGCCCGCCACCAGCCGTCCGGGACGCCAGGTGGCGAACACCACCAGCGCCAGCGCGATCCAGCCGCGCCCGGCGGTCATGTTCTCACCCCACATCGGCGTGTAGGCGAGCGACAGATAGGCGCCGCCCACCCCCGCCATCGCGCCGCCGAACAGCGTGGCGGCGTAGCGCGTGGCGGTGACGTTGAGGCCCAGCGCATGGGCGCTGTCGGCGCTGTCGCCCACCGCGCGCAAGGCCAGCCCGGCGCGGGAACGGGCGAGAAACCACGCCACAGCGACCGCCATCGCCAGCGCCAGATACACCAGCGCGTCATGGCCCAGCAGGATGCGGCCCGCCATCGTGCCGTCGCTCAGGCCGGGGATGGCCAGCTTCACCGGCGGCGGCAGCGGCTGGCCGATGAAACCCTGGCCGATCAAGCCGGAGGCGCCGACGCCGAAGATGGTCAGCGCCAGCCCTGTCGCGGCCTGATTGGCCATCAGCGAGATCGCCAGCACCGCGAACAGCAGCGCCATCGCCGCCCCCGCCAGCGCGCCAGCCGCCACCGCCAGCACGGTCGAGCCGGTGGTGAACGCCACGCCAAAGGCGGTGACGGCGCCCATCAGCATCATCCCCTCAAGCCCGAGGTTCAGCACGCCGGAGCGCTCCGCCACCAGCTCGCCCATGGCGGCGAACAGGAACGGGGTGGCGGCGATCATGACGGAGATGACAAACGGCTCCATCGCCTCACGCCTCCCCGGCGCGGCGCAGGCGCAGGCGCCAGCGGATCAGCGTGTCGCAGGCCAGCAGGAAGAACAGCAGCATCCCTTGAAACACGCCGGTCACGTTCTTGGGCAGCTTGAGCAGGATCTGCGCGTTCTCGCCGCCGATGTAGCTGACCGCAAGCACCAGCGCGCCCAGCGCGGCCCCAAGCGGGTTCAGCCGCCCGAGAAAGGCGACGATGATCGCGGTGAAGCCATAGCCTGCGCCGATGTCGGGCTGGATCTTGCCGATGGTCGCCGACACCTCCACCGCGCCGGCCAGCCCCGCCAGCCCGCCCGACAGCAGCATCGCGAACCACACCGTGCGCGCCTCGCTGAACCCCGCAAAGCCCGCCGCGCGCGGCGCCGCGCCGACCACGCGCACTTCAAAGCCCTTCAGCGTGCGCGTCATCATCAGCCACAGGCCGACACAGGCGACCACGGCCAGCACAAGGCCCAGATGCAGGCGCGTGCCCGCCACCAGCACCGGCAGCGCGAAGGCGTCGGCGAAATCGCGGGTCTGCGGAAAGCCGAACGACAACGGGCTGCGCCATGGCCCGCGCACCAGCAGGTCGAGCAGCAGCCCCGCGACATAGGTCAGCATCAGGCTGACGAGGATCTCGTTGGCGTTGAAGCGGGTGCGCAGCAGGGCGGGGATCGCCGCCCAGACCATGCCGCCGAGGCACCCCGCCAGCAGATAGGGGACCAGCCACAGCGGGCCGGCGGCGTTGGGCAGCGCCAGCGCCAGCCCCCCCGCCGCCAGCGCGCCCAGCGTGAACTGCCCCGCCGCGCCGATGTTCCAGACGTTGGCGCGAAAGCACACCGCCAGCCCGGCGCCGATCAGCGCCAGCGGGATCGCCTTCACCACCAGCTCGGCGCGGCCATAGGCGTCCTGGAACGGCGAGACGAAATAGACGCTGAGCGCCGCCAGCGGGTCGCGCCCCATCGCCGCCATCAGCGCGGCGCTGGCCATCAGCGTGAGCGCGATGGCGATCAGCGGCGAGGCCAGCGAAAACAGCCGTGACGGCGCGGGGCGGGGTTCGAGCAGGATCATGCGGCCCTCACGCGGCTTCGGGATGGGCGCCGCCCATCAGCAGCCCGACGCGCTCGGGCGTCATGGCGCTTGCGTCGGCGGCCTGCGACAGTCGGCCATGGTGCAGCACCGCGATGCGGTCGGCGATCTCGAAGATCTCGTCGAGGTCCTGGCTGATCACCAGCACCGCCGCGCCGCGCCGGGCGAGGGCGATGATCGCGCGGCGGATCGCCGCCGCCGCGCCAGCGTCCACGCCCCAGGTCGGCTGATTGACCACCAGCACGCCGGGTTCGCGCAATACCTCGCGCCCGATCACGAACTTTTGCAGGTTGCCGCCCGACAGCGCCCTTGCGGGCGGCGCCGGGCCGTCGGCGCGCACGTCGAAGGCCGCGCGCACCCGGTCCGACCAGCCGCGCGCCGCGACAGC
>CAZRFB010000428.1:0-5469 GCA_964599185.1 uncultured Rhodobacterales bacterium
GATGCTGACGCGCGCCGACGTGGCGCTGGTGCTGTCCAACTCCGGCGAGACGGCGGAGCTGCACGACATCGTCGCCCATACCCGCCGCTTCCAGATCCCGCTGATCGGCGTGGCCAGCCGCCCCGGCAGCGCGCTGTTGCAGGCCGCCGACATCGCGCTGGTGCTGCCGCAGGCGGCGGAGGCCTGCCCGGTGGGCCTGGCGCCGACGACCTCGACCACGATGACGCTGGCGCTGGGCGACGCGCTGGCGGTGGCGCTGATGGAGCGGCGCAGCTTCAGCGTCGAGCAGTTCCGAACCTTTCACCCCGGCGGCAAGCTGGGCGCCATGCTGGTCAAGGTGCGCGACCTGATGCACGGCCCCGCCGAGATGCCGGTGGTCGCGCCCGAGGCGCCGATGCGCGAGGTGCTGCTGGTGATGACCGCGCGCGGCTTTGGCGTGGCGGGCGTGGTGGACGCAGGCGGGCGGCTGGTGGGCGTGATCTCTGACGGCGATTTGCGGCGCAACATGGACGGGCTGCTCGACCGGGTGGCGGGCGACGTGGCGACGGCCGATCCGCTGACCATCGGCCCCGACGCGCTGGCGTCGGAGGCGCTGGCGGTGATGAACGGCGCGCGGCGGGCGACCTGCCTGTTCGTGGTCGAGCCGGGCGAGGGGCCGCGCCGCCCGCTCGGCCTGATCCACGTCCACGACTGTCTGCGCGCCGGCGTGGTCTAGGCATGGCGGGCGACGCCCGGAGCGGAATCGTCCGCTTTCTCAAGGTGGCGCTGCCGCTGGCCGCCCTGGGGCTGGTGGCGGCGCTGTTCCTGGTGTCGCGCGGCGACATCGGGCGCGGCGTGAGCGTCTCGGCCATCGACTTCGACGTGACCGATGGCTTACGCCTGTCGCAGCCGCGCTTCACCGGCGTCACGCGCAACGGCCAGCCCTTCGTGATCACCGCCGACTGGGCGCTGCCCGACGGGCCGGACCCGGACCGCGTCGGCCTTGGCCCGGTGCGCGGCGAGATCGAGATGGACGCGGCGCGGCGCGTGACGCTGACCGCGCAGGGCGGCGAGATCCGCCCCAAACTCAACACCATGCGCCTTGAGGGCGGCGTCGCGGCCGAGACGACCGACGGCTATCGCCTCAGCGCCGCGCGCGCCGACATCGACATGAAGGCCGAGACGCTGGCGGCGGACGGCCCTGTTGCAGTTTCCGGTCCGGCGGGCGACATTGCGTCGGGGTCGATGCGCGCCGCGCGCCGCGACGAAAACTTCGTGGTGTGGTTCGAGAACCGCGTGCGGGTGCGCATTGACCCTGAGCGCGCGAAATAGGGGCGGGGCGATGAACTTCTTGCGCATGACCGGCGCGGCGCTTGCGCTGGCGCTCTCGGCGATGGGGGCGGCGGCGCAGCAGGCGGCCAATCCGTTCGGCGGCTTCAAGCACGACAGCACCCAGCCCATCGAGATCACCGCCGATGCGCTGGAGGTGCGTCAGGCCGAAAGCCGCGCGATCTTCAGCGGCGCGGTCGTGGCCGGACAGGGAACCCTGCGGCTGACCGCCGACACGCTCGACGTGTGGTATGCGCAGGCCGAAGGCGGCGGCGGCGGCGGCGACATCGACCGGCTGCGCGCCGAAGGCGACGTGTTCCTGACCTCCGGCGCGGAGTCGGCGCGCGGCGCCTGGGCGGAATACACGGTCTCCACCGGCATGATCACCATGGGCGGCGGCGTGGTGCTGGCGCAGGGCGAGAACGCGATTCGCGGCGAGCGGCTGGTGGTCGATCTCACCAGCGGCCAGGGGCGCGTGGAGGGCGGCCGCGTGCAGTCGGTGTTCAATCCGGCCTCGCGCAGCGGCCAGTGAGGCCGGAGACGCAAGTGAAGCCCCGAACACCCGTGAAACCCCGATCGCCCGTGACCCTTCTGACGCCCATGATATCTCGAACAAGACTGAAGTCTCGCGCGAAAGCGCGCGCATGACCGGCCCGGTCAGCACGACGGGCCTGTGCGCGCGGGGTCTCGGCAAGACCTATCGCCGCCGCCCGGTGGTGCGCGACGTGGACATCGACCTGCGCCGGGGCGAGGTGGTGGGGCTGCTGGGGCCGAACGGGGCGGGCAAGACCACCTGTTTCTACATGATCACCGGTCTGGCGCCCGCCGACAGCGGCGCCATCCTGATCGACGGGCGCGACGTGACCAGCCTGCCGATGTATCGCCGCGCCCGGCTGGGCGTGGGCTATCTGCCGCAGGAAGCGTCGATCTTTCGCGGCCTCAGCGTCGAGGACAACATCCTCGCCGCGCTGGAGATCGCCGAGCCCGACCGCCAGATCCGCGAGCACCGGCTGGAGGCGCTGCTGGCGGAGTTCTCGATCTCGCACCTGCACCGCACGCCCGCCGTGGCGCTGTCGGGCGGCGAGCGGCGGCGCGTCGAGATCGCGCGCTGTCTGGCGGGCGATCCGGCCTATGTGCTGCTCGACGAGCCGTTTGCGGGCGTCGATCCGATCGCGGTCGGCGACATCCGGGAACTTGTCGCGCATTTGAAGGATCGCGGCATCGGGGTCTTGATCACCGACCACAACGTGCGAGAAACTCTGCAGATCATCGACCGGGCCTATATCTTGCATGAGGGACGGGTTCTGATGAGCGGCGCGCCGGAAGCGGTGGTGGAGGACGCCAATGTGCGGCGGGTTTATCTGGGCGAGCGTTTTCGCATCTGACCGCAGGCGCCGGGCGCGGCGCGGAGGCGCGCGCGCATGAACATGCGCCAGAGCCTCCATCTGCGGCAGACGCAGTCTCTGGTGATGACGCCGCAACTGCGGCAGGCGATCCAGATGCTGCAGATGTCCACCATCGAGCTGGGCGCGTTCCTCGCGTCGGAGATGGAGCGCAACCCCCTTATCGAGATCGCCGACGGCGTGCAGGCGGCGGCGCGCCCCGAGCCGTCGGCGGGCGAGCGGCTTGCGGTGGACGCCGACATGCGCCGGGCCGATCTTGCGGCGGGCGAGGCGCAGTTCGCGACCGGGCGCGACAATCTCTACGAATCCGCCGAGGCGCCGCCCTCGCTGCGCGGCGGCGCCGGGGGGCGCGCCGATTTCGAGACGCTCGACGACGACGCGCCGCTGGTCGCGCCGGTGACGCTTGCGGCGCATGTCACGGCGCAACTGGCGCTCGCCCGGCTGGCCGCGCCGGTGCGCGTCGTGGCCGAAGCGCTGGCGTGCGAGCTCGACGAGGCGGGCTATCTGCGCGTCGATCCCGCCGAGGCGGCGGCGCGGCTGGGCGCCGCGCCCGCGACGGTGGAGGCCGCCGCCGCCGCGATCCGCGCCTGTGAGCCGACCGGCGTGGGCGCGCGCGATCTGGCGGAATGTCTGGCGCTGCAACTGGCCGAGCGCGACCGGCTTGACCCCGCGATGCGCGCGCTGCTCGACAACCTCGCCGACCTGCCGGCCACCCCGGCGGCGAAGATGGCGGCGCGCTGCGGCGTGGATCTGGCCGATCTGGCCGACATGCTGGCCGAGGTGCGCGCGCTCGATCCGCGGCCCGGCCTCGCCTTCAGCGGCGGCGCAGCCGAGCCGGTGATCCCCGATGTGCTGGTCAGCGCGGACGGCGCGGGCGGCTGGCGCGTGATGATGAACCCCGACGCCACGCCGCGCCTGCTGATCGACCACAGCTACGCCGCGCGGGTGGACGGCGGCGGCGATCAGGCGACGCGGCTCTACCTCAGCCAATGCGCCCAGACCGCCACCTGGCTGAAGAAAAGCCTCGATCAGCGCGCGCGCACCATCGTCACCGTCGCCGCCGAGATCGTGCGGGCGCAGGCGCGGTTCTTCGCGCAGGGCGTGGCGGGGCTGAGGCCGATGACGCTCAAGGCGGTGGCCGAGGCGGTGGGCGTGCACGAATCCACCGTCAGCCGGGTGACGGCGAACAAGTTCATGGCCACGCCGCGCGGTCTGCTGGAGATGAAGTTCTTCTTCACCACGGCGGTCGGCGGCGGCGAGGGCGACGCGACGCATTCGGCGCAGGCGGTCAAGGCGCGGATCCGGGCGCTGATCGTCGCCGAGCCGCCGCAAAAACCGCTCTCCGACGACGATCTGGTGCGCGCGCTCAAGGCGGAGGGCGTCGAGATCGCCCGGCGCACGGCGGCCAAGTATCGCGAGGCGCTGAAGATCCCCTCCTCCGTCGGCCGCCGCCGCCGCGCGCGTGGCGCGCTGTGACAAGGCGCGCGGCGCGCGATTCCTGGTTTCCCGCCGCCGGGTGTTTTTGGGGTTTCGTTGACTTGGATTTGAGACGAAACTAGGGTCCGCCACCGTCACGGGGACGGCGAAACAGGCGGTGCGCGGCGCAGCGCGGCGCGCACCCCAGCAGGATGACACATGCAAATTCAGATCAACGGCAAGCAGATCGACATCGGCGACGCGCTGCGGCTCCATGTCGAGACCCGGATCAAGGACGCGATCGGCAAATACGCCGAGCGCGCGGTCAACGGACAGATCACCTTTTCCCGAGACGGCGCCGCCTTCAAGTGCGACGCCAAGATCAGCCTGCCGACCGGGATCATGACGCAGGCCGCAGGCGGCGCGCATGAGATCTACGCCGCGTTCGACGCCTGCCTCGAGAAGCTGGAAAAGCAGCTGCGCCGCTACAAGCGCCGCCTGAAGGACCACCACGCCGAGCGGCGCGAGCCGATCGAGGCGACCGCCGCCGCCGCTTATGTGATCGCGGGCGGCGCCGAGCACACGGACGAGGACGCCGAACCCGCCACGCTCGACCCGGTGATCGTCGCCGAGATGACGATGGACATCCAGAAAATCTCCGCAGGCGAGGCGGTGATGCAGATGGAGCTGGCGCAGGCGCCGTTCCTGATCTTCCGCAATCAACGCCACGGCGGGCTGAACGTGGTTTTCCGCCGCGACGACGGCAACATCGGCTGGGTTGATCCCGAAATTCTCTCGGCTAAGTCTCACTGAGAGGGTTTGGAGGGACCGATGGAAATCCGGGACATCCTTGCGACGGATGCAACTGTCTGCAACCTGCGCGCCACGTCGAAGAAGCAGCTTTTTCAGGAGATCGCCGCCCGCGCCGCCGAGGTTTACCGCCTCGACGGCCGCGCGGTGTTCGAGGCGCTGCTGGAGCGCGAGCGGCTTGGCGGCACCGGCATGGGGCGGGGCGTCGCCGCGCCCCACGCGCGGCTGGCGGGCGTCGAGGCGATTCGCGGCGTGTTCATGCGGCTTGAGAAGCCGATCGACTTCGACGCTCTCGACGATCAGCCGGTCGATCTGGTGTTCGCGCTGCTGGCGCCCGAGGACGCCGGCGCAGACCACCTGCGCGCGCTGGCGCGGGTGTCGCGCGCGCTGCGCGATCCGGGCGTGTGCGCCAAGCTGCGCTCCTGCGCCGACGCCACCGCGCTCTACGCCGTGCTGACCGAGAACATCGCCTCGCGCGCCGCCTGAGGGCGCGCGGCGCTGCGGCGTAAAGCGCCCTCACCTTCCCCGAAGG
>CAZRFB010000429.1:0-6237 GCA_964599185.1 uncultured Rhodobacterales bacterium
TGGCAGTGGATCGGCTCGATCTTCTCGGCGCTGGAGGTGATCCCGTTCTTCGCGATGATGTCGTTCAGCTTCGTGATGGTGTGGAAGGGCAAGCGCGACCATCCCAACAAGGCGGCGCTGTTGTGGGCGCTGGGGTCGTCCACCGTGGCGTTCTTCGGCGCCGGGGTGTGGGGCTTTCTGCACACGCTGCACGGCGTGAACTTCTACAGCCACGGCACCCAGATCACGGCGGCGCACGGGCATCTGGCGTTCTACGGCGCCTATGTCTCGCTGAATCTGGCGGTGTTCAGCTACGCCTTCCCGATCCTGCGCAACCGCGACCCGTATAACCAGGTGCTCAACATGGCGAGCTTCTGGCTGATGACCGGCGGCATGGCGTTCATGACCTTCGTGCTGACCTTCGCCGGGGTGATCCAGACCCATCTGCAGCGGGTGATGGGCGAGTACTACATGGATGTGCAGGACCAGCTTTCGCTGTTCTACATCATGCGCTTCGGCGCCGGGGTGGCGGTGGTGATCGGCGCGATGCTGTTCATCTATGCGATGATGATGCCCAAGCGCGAGGAGATCATCTCGACCGACGCCACCGTGGCGGCGGAGTGAGCGCGGTGAACGCCATGACGACCGTGGAGGGGGCTGCGGCCCCCTTCTATCTGGAGCAGCGCGGCGAGTGCGCGCTGTTCGAGGCCGCCTACGCCAACGGGCTGGCCCTGCTGCTGAAAGGGCCGACCGGCTGCGGCAAGACCCGCTTCGTCAGCCACATGGCCGCAAGGCTGGGGCGCAGGCTGCACACGGTGGCCTGCCATGACGATCTGTCGGCCGCGGACCTGATCGGGCGGCATCTGCTGATCGGCGGCGAGACGGTGTGGGTGGACGGCCCGCTGACCCGCGCGGTGCGCGAGGGGTCGATCTGCTATCTCGACGAGGTGGTGGAGGCGCGCAAGGACGTGACCGTGGTGCTGCACCCGCTGACCGACGACCGCCGCATCCTGCCGATCGAGCGGACCGGCGAGACGCTGACCGCGGCGCCGGGCTTCATGCTGGTCGCCTCCTACAACCCCGGCTACCAGAACATCCTCAAGACGCTTAAACCCTCCACCCGCCAGCGCTTTCTCGCCGTCGAGCTGGATTTTCCGCCGCCTGCGCGCGAGATCGAGATCGTGGCCTCGGAGAGCGGCCTTGCGCCCGACCGCGTCGCGCCGCTGGTGCGGCTGGCGGGCAAGCTGCGCGCGCTGAAGGGGCAGGATCTGGAGGAAGGTGTCTCCACAAGGCTGCTCGTCTATTGCGCGACGCTGATCCGGCAGGGAATGCCGGTGGATCGCGCCGTGCAGGCGGCGATGATCGAGCCGCTGAGCGACGACGAGGACGTGAAGCGCGGGCTGCTCGACCTCGTCGCCGCCGTCCTCGGCTGACCACGGTGGACTTCGCCCCGTGGGAGCCGGAGGAGACGGTCGGCAAGCTGTGGCACGCGCTGGCCAGCCGCCTCGACGCCGCGCAGGCGCATGACGGCGCCGCCGTTGCGCTGCCGGAGGTCGCGGGGCGGCTGGCGGTGTTCTTCCGGGCCCTGGGCGGTCCGAAGGACGCCGCGATCCGCGCCGCCGCGCAGGAGGTGTCGGCGCACCGCATCGGCTGGCGGCGCAAGCTGACCACCGACGCCGAGCGGCTGGCGCGGCCCAGCTTCGACCGCGAGGCGCTGCGCCTGCCCGACCGCATCGCCGTTTTCCCTGAGCGCGAGGCCAACGCCGCGCTGTATTTCTGGCTTACCGCCGCCGCCGCCCACGCCCCCGAACCCGAAGCCCACGCCGACCCGCTGCGCGCCGACATCGCCGCGCTGCGCGCCGCGCGGGCGATGACCGAGGCGACGCTGGCGGATTGTCCGGGGCTTGGCGCGTTCCATGCGCTGCTGGCCAAGGCCGCGCGCAACGCCCGGCCCGCCCGCGCCCTGCCGCGCTTGGAGGCGGCGGCGGAGGCGGCGGTGCTGGATCTTCTGGGCGGCGCGGCGGCGACGGGGGACGCCGCGCGGATGCTGTCGGACCAACCCGCCGAAGTGTTCTACGCGCCGCAGGGCTATCGCCCGTTCGCGCCGGTCGCGCTCTGGCCCGATCTGCGCGCGCCCGAGACGCGCGGACCCGCCGCCCAGGCGGAGGACCAGGCGCCGCAGGGCCCGGCGGCGGAGGCGGGCCGCGCCGCGCTGCGCGCAAAACGGCGGGCGTCAGATCAGGCGGAGCGGCGCGACAGCCTGATCCTGCACAAGTTCGAGGCGATTTTCTCCTGGGCCGACTTCTTCAACCTCAACCGCCGCGTCGAGGACGACGACGAGGACGGCGCGAAGAAGGCCGCCGACGACCTCGACGAGATCAGCCTCGGCCAGGTGACGAAAAAGGCGGCGACGCGGCTGAAGCTGCACCTCGACCTCTCGCCGCAGGAGGCCGACCGCGACCGGCTTTCCGGCGCGCATCTCTACCCTGAGTGGGACGCGCGCGGCGGCGTGTATCTGCCCGACCATTGCCGCGTGCTGGCCAGCCCCGCGCCTGAGGGCGACGCCGCGACGCTGGCCCCCACGCCCCGCGCCCGCCGCCGCATCCGCGCGGTAAAACGCCAGTTCGAGGCGCTGCGCCCGGCCCGCGTGATCCTGCCGCGCCAGCTGGACGGCGACGACATCGACATCGAGGCGGCGGTGGCGGCGCAGGTGGAGCTGCGCGCCTGCGGCGCCTGCTCCGATCGCGTCTATCGCGCCACGCGCGCGCAGGCGCGCGATCTGGCGGTGTCGATCCTGCTCGATATCTCGCGCTCCACCGAAAGCGCCTGCGGCGACCGCATGGTGATCGACGTCGAGAAGGAGGCGCTGACCGCGCTGGCCTGGGGGCTTGAGGCGGCGGGCGACGCGACCGCGATCCGCGCCTTCAGCTCGCTGCGCCGCGACCGGGTCTATGTGCTGGGGGTGAAGGACTTTTCCGAGCGGATGGGCGCGCAGGCGGAGGCGCGCATCGCGGGCCTGCGCCCCGGTTTCTACACCCGGCTCGGCGCCGCGGTGCGCCATGTCTCGGCGGAACTGGCGAAACAGCCGCAGCGGCGCAAGCTGCTGCTGGTGATCTCCGACGGCAAGCCCAACGACCTTGACCACTACGAAGGCCGCCACGGGATCGAGGACAGCCGGATGGCGATCCGCGAGGCGCGCAGGCGCGGGCTGGCCGCGCATGGCGTGATCGTCGAGGCCAAGGGCGAGGCGTGGTTTGCGCGCATCTTCGGGCGCGGCGGCTTTTCGCTGGTGGCCGATCCCGACCGGCTGACCGTCGCGCTGCCGCAGATCTATCGCCATCTGGTCGGCGGATGAGCGCGGAGAAAAGCGCGCCAATCCAGCTTTCTGGCCAGCTTTCTGGCCAGCTTCCGGGCGAGCTGATCATGTGGATCCTGATCGTCAGCGAGGTGCTGGTGTTCGGCGCCGCGCTGACGGCGTTTCTCAGCGTCCGCGCGCTGGACCCCGCGCTGTTCGCCGCGTCGCAGGGGATGCTCGACCGCACGGCGGGGGCGCTCAACACCGTCGTGCTGATCACCAGCGGCTTTTGCGCCGCGATGGCGGCGCGCGCGGCGCAGGGCGCGCGCATCGGCCTCACCCGGCTCTGGCTGGGCGCGGCCGCCGCGCTGGGGATCGTGTTCCTGCTGGTGAAGGCGCGCGAATACGCCGACAAGGCCGCGCGCGGCATCGACATCGACACCGACGCCTTCTTCACTCTCTATTACCTGATCACCGGCTTTCACGCGCTGCATGTGGTCGCCGGGCTGGCGATCCTCGGCGTGCTCGCCGCCCGGCCCACGCCCGCCAATGTCGAGACCGGAACCCAGTTCTGGCACATGGTGGACCTGGTCTGGGTGCTGATCTTTCCCGTGATCTATCTGCTGCGATGACGCAAGCGAAACCTCTGATCCGCGCCTGGGCGCTGCTGGTCGCGCTGAGCCTCGCGACCACGGCGCTGACGGCGCTGATCGGCGACGGCGCGCCGCACCCTGCGCTGGCGGGGGCGGTGCTGGCGCTGGCGGGGCTGAAGGCGTCGGTGATCCTGCGCCGCTATCTGGGGCTGGCGGCGGCGCCGCTCTGGCGCAAGGGGTTCGAGACGGTGCTGGCGGCTCTGCTGCTCACGCTGTTCGCGGTATGGCTGATCCCGTCGTTGTGACGAGGCTCTCCAGCGCCGCCGCGATCTCTGCGGGCAGGCCCAGCGCGCGCGCCGCGTCGCGCCCCTGCGGCGACATCTTGCGCCCGGTTTTCGCGACGATGTCGAGCACCTTTTCCGGCGGATGCTTCGCCGCGAAGGCGGCGAATTCGTGGGCGATGAACGCCAGGCAGATCACATCCTCCAGCGTCTGCGCCTCCGCGTCGCGCTTGATGCCCTCCTTGCGGATCAGCGCCGCCACCCGGTCGCGGTCAGCCTGCGGCCAGCCGATCCCGGCCATGATCCCCGCCACCCGGTCGGCGTGGAACCGCTTGAGATCCTCGCGCCAGCGCAGATATCCCGCGCGGCCCTCCGGATACGCGGCGCGCGCGCTGGTCCAGCGCTCGATGTGATGGCCGCGCGCGGCGATGCGCAGGTGCGCCGAGGCGTCGGGCGCGAATGCGGCCAGCGTTTCGCTCATGCGCCGCCCGTAGAGCAGCGCGGCGGGATGCGCGCCGTCGCGCGCCGGGTCGGCGGCGTTGGCGGCGTCGATGGCGTCGAGCACGGCGGCGACGGGGTCTTGCGTCATTCTGAACGGCTCCAGGCGGCGGCGCGGTCTTCCTCGGCAAGGTCGCGCAGGCGGGCGACGTCGAGGATCGCGGCCTTGTTCTGCCGCACCCGCACGCCCGCGTCGCGCAGCCGGGCGAAGGCGCGCGACAGGCTTTCGGGCTTCATCCCCAGCCGTCCGGCGATCAGCGACTTGTCGTAGGGCAGCGTCACGGTGCAGGAGCCTTCGCTGACCGCGCACAGCGAGATCAGGAACTCCGCCACGCGCTGGGCGCCGTTCTGCCCCTTGAGCTGTTCGATCTCGCGCACCAGCGCCTGAAGATGGTGGAAGGTCGCGGCGATCATCGCCAGCGCTACCTCCGGGCGGCTGCGCATCCGGTCGAGCAGCGCCCTCGCCTGAACCTGCAACAACCGACAGTCGGTCACCGCCTCCGCCGTGACCGGATAGCGTTCGCCCCGGAACGCGGGCGCCTCGCCAAAGCCGCCGCCGCGGGTGAACACGCCCACCACCGCCTCCGCCCCGGTCGGCGCGATGCGGAACAGCTTGACCCAGCCCTCCAGCACCACGAACACATGGTCGGCGGGTTCGTCCTGCAGAAACACCGTCTCGCCGCGCGCAAGGCCGCGCACATGCGCCGCGCCGATCAGCGCGTCGCTCAGGTCCGGCGGCAACGAGGCGAACAACGGCGCCTGCCGCGCGATCACGCGATCCGCTTCGCTGACGATGGCGGCCTCCCCTGGTCGTTTCTTGTGGAACTGTCGCACGGATCGGGCGCCGGTGCACAGGGTTTGACATTGGTCAGGGCGACGGCGCCCGTGACGGGGTATCCTGCTGCAGATCCTGTCGCAAATCCTGAACGGAGACCTGCGCCGATGCCCGCCGTCCGCCTCACCGCCGCGCTGCTGCTTCTCGCCGCCGCGCGCGCCGTCGCCGCCGAGCCTGCCGCCTTTGCGCCGATGCGCAGGCTTGCGGACGGCGCCGCTGCGCCCGCCGACGGCGCCGCTGCGCCATGGCTGGCGCTGGCCGCCGTCGCGATGATCGCGACGCTCTGCGCCGCGCACTGGTCGATCTTTCGCAGGAAGTGACCACGATGCGCGCGCGCGATCATAGCAGGCGCTTGCAAGGCGGACGCTGGCCGGTATGGCGGCTTGCGCTGGTCTTCTGGCCGCTGGCGTTCGGCGCGATGACCGTCAACGTGCATTTTCTCGCGCTGCTGGGGCGCGCCGCCGGCGGCCCGATCCTCACGCCGTGGACGGCGCTGGCGCTGGGCGCGGCCACCGGCGTTCCCGCCGCCTTCGCCTTCGCCCTGTGGATCCGCCGTCTGATGGACCGCGCCGACGCCTCGGATTGAGCGGCGACGGCGATTAGCCGAGGGTGTCAGCGCTCAGGCGTCCAGCGCGACCCGCCGCACGAGGCGCGCGTCGCGGCGCGCCGCCAGCGTCGCCGCGATGGCGCCTGCGTCCATCAGGCAGAACGCGGTCGAAAGCGCGTCCGCCGTGGCCGCGCGCGGCGCCGTCACCG
>CAZRFB010000430.1:0-6136 GCA_964599185.1 uncultured Rhodobacterales bacterium
GGCGCGCGACCTCGCGGCGCCGTTCGACGAGGGCGCGGCGCAGGCGCTGGCCACCGCATACGCGGGCTACCTGCACGCCTGCCGCCGCGACGGGCTGTCGGGGCTGACGCCGGGGCGGTTCCTGATGCCCGGCGCGCTGGAAGGCTCGCCCGCGCTCACCTTCTGCCCGCTGCCGCCCGCGCCGAGCGCCCGGCGAGGGTCGCTGCGCGCCGAGTTCGCCCGCCGTTACGACGCTTATGTGGCGCAGGTGGTCAAGCCGTTCTTCCGCGACCACTTCGCCCGCATCGACCGGCAGGTGGTGCTGGTCGATCTCCTGGGCGCGCTCGACGCCGGGCCGGGGGCGGTGGCCGACCTGCGCGCGGCGATGGCGCAGGTGCTGGCCTGCTTCCGCCCCGGCGCCAACGACTGGCTGAGCGCGCTGCTGGGCCGCAGGCTCGACCGGGTGCTGTTCGCCGCCACCAAGGCCGACCATGTCCACCACGACCAGCACCCGCGCATGACCGCGATCCTGAAGGCGCTGATGCGCGAAAGCGTTGAGCGGTCGCAGTTTCGCGGCGCCAGGGTCGAGGCGCTGGCGCTGGCCTCGCTGCGCGCGACCGTGGAGCAGGAGATCGCGCGCGACGGCCGCCTGCTGCCCTGCGTGCGCGGGCGGCTGCTGGACACGGGCCGCGAAGCGGCGCTGTTTCCCGGCGACCTGCCGACCGATCCGCAGCGTGTGCTGGCCGAGGCGGTGGAGGGGGCTGCGCGCGACGCGCATTGGCTGGGCGGCGATCTGTCGGTGATGGCCTTCGCGCCGCCGCCGTCCAGCGGCAGGCCCGGCGACGGCCCGCCCAACATCCGGCTCGATCAGGCGCTCGAGTTCCTGATCGGCGACAAGCTGGCCTGATGACTGCGCCCGCAAGGAGACCGCGATGACCGACCCCCGCCGCGCCCCCGCCCTGTTCGAGGAGGGCGACCCCGCGCTCAGCAGCCCGGCGCCGGACCCCGCCGCCGCGCCGCAACCCGATGACGACGGGCCGGAGCCTGCGACGCTGCGCGCGCTGAAGGCGAGCCGCGCGCGCGGCGCGGGCCTCGCGCGCTGGTTCTGGGCGGCGGCGGCGGGGTTCGTGACGCTGGCGCTGTCGGTGGCGGCCTATGACTTCGTGGCCGGGCTGATCGCGCGCAATCCGCTGCTGGGGGCGCTGGCGGGAGGGTTGGCGGCGGTCGCGGCGCTGGCGGCGCTGGGCTTTGCGGCGCGCGAGGCGGCGGCGCTGGCGCGGCTGGGCCGCATCGACGACATCCGCGCAGGCGTGGCGCGGGCGCTGGCGGAGGGCGACCACGCCCAGGCGCAGGCGAGCCTGCGCGCGCTGAAGGCGCTCTACGCCGCGCGGCCCGACCGCGCCTGGGCGCTGGCCGACATCGAAGCGCGCGCGCCCGACCTGCTGGACGCGCCCGCGCTGGTCGAGCACGCCGAGCAGGCCCTGATGCGCGATCTCGACGCCCGCGCGCAGGCGGCGGTGGGCGATGCGGCGCGCTCGGTGGCGGCGGCGACGGCGCTGATCCCGATGACGCTGGTCGATGTTCTGGCGGCGCTGGCCTTGAACCTGAGGATGATCCGCGCGGTGGCCGAGGTCTATGGCGGGCGCGCGGGCTGGCTGGGGTCGTGGCGGCTGCTGAAGCTGGTGGCGGCGCATATCGTGGCCACCGGCGCGGTGGCGATGGGCGACGACATGCTGGGCGCCGCGTTCGGCGGCGGCGTGGCGTCAAAGCTGTCGCGCCGTTTCGGTGAGGGGCTGATCAACGGCGCGCTGACCGCGCGCATCGGCGCGGCGGCGATCGAGGTGTGCCGTCCGATGCCGTTCCACGCGCTGCCCCGCCCCTCGGCGCGCGGTCTGGCGGCCTCGGCGCTGCGCGGTTTGTTCGGCGGTCGAACCATGTGACGCGGCGGGGTTGCCAAGCGGCGGCGAGGCGTCATTGTTTGTTAAGCGCGGCGCAGCACAACTTGCGGCGAGGCCGCAGCCGCACGGAGCGCCGGGAGTTTGGCGATGGCGACACCAGACCGGCAGGACGATGGCGCCGCGCCGCTGGCCGGGCGGTTCGACGCGGCGGTGCGCGCCATCGTCGAGGAGCTGGGGCCGAAGGGCGGCGACGCGCTGCTGCGCGGCCTGACGGCGCGGCTGGGCGCCGCGCTGGGCGCCGACGCCTGCTTCATCGCAGTGGTGTCCGAGGCGCGCGACACGCTGTCGCTGCGCGCCTCGTGGCGCGCCGACGGCGCGCCTTGCCCGGACAGTCTGCCGCTGCCGGGCGGTCCCTGCGCCGAGGTCGCAGCGCAGGGCGCTCCGCGCGCCTGGGCGCAGGACGTTCTGGCGCTGTTTCCCGACGCGGAGCCGCTGCGCGCCGCCGGGCTTGACGCCTACGCCGGCGTGCCGCTGCGCGGCCCTCACGGAGACGTGATCGGCGTGATGGCGGCGCTGGCGCGCGCGCCGTTGCCCGAACCGGACACGGCGGTGCGCCTGCTGACCAGCTTCGCCGGGCGCGTCGGGCTGGAGCTTGAGCACATGGAGACGGTGGCGCGGCTGAGCGCGGCGAACGCGGCGCTGAACGCGGCGCGCGGCGCCGAGGCGGCGGCGGCGGCGCGGTTCCGCGACATCGCCGCGCTCAGCTCCGACTGGTTCTGGGAGACCGACGCCGACCATCGCTTCACGTTCATCTCCGACACGATCGTCACGGTCGGCGGCATGACGCCCGACGATCACGTCGGCAAGACGCGCGAGGAGATGATGGGCGACCGTCTGCACCCCGACGACGCGCCGACGCTGGCCGCGCTGCGCGAGACTTTGGCGGCGCGCCAGCCGTTTCGCAACGTAATCTATCGCTATTGCGGCCCCGGCGGCGAGCAGCGCTGGGTGCGCATCAGCGGCGGGCCGGTGTTCGACGCCGACGGGCGCTTCACCGGCTATCGCGGCGTCGGCGGCGACATCACCGAACTGCGCGCCGCGCAGGAGGAGGCGCTGCGCAACGCGCGCATCCTGCGCGAGGGCGTCGAGGCGATGGGCGCGGGCTTCGGCCTCTACGACGCCGAGGACCGTCTGGTGCTGTGCAACGCGCTCTATCGCACGATGCCCGCGCGGTGCGGCATGGCGCGGATCGAGCCGGGGATGACCTTCGAGCAGATCGTTCGCGGCCATATCGAGGACGGCGTCTATGAAAGCGCGCTGGCGCACGCCGACCCCGAGGCGATGCTGCAGCGCAGGATGGCGCGCCACCGCAACCCCAGCGGGCGCCCGTTCGAGGAGCCGTTCATCGGCGGGCGCTGGTACGAGATCACCGAAAAGCGCACCGCCGACGGCGGCACGGTGATCGTGCGCACCGACATCACTGCGCTGAAACACGCCGAGCGCCGCCTGCTCGACGCCATCGAATCGGTGCCGGTCGGCTTCATCATGTGCGACCCCGACGACAACTTCCTGCTGTGCAACCAGCGCTACCGCGATCTCTACCCCGAGCTTTCCGCCCGGCTGACGCCCGGCGTCAGCTTCGCCGAACTGTGCGAGTTGTGCGGCGACGTTGTGGACGCCGACGGGCGCGCCATGGTGTTCGACGACTGGCTGCGCGCCCGGCTGGAGCGCCACCGCAACCCGCAGGGCGCGGCGCAGACCGCCACCCAGAGTGGCCGCAACATGCTGGTGTGGGAGAGCCGCACCAGCGACGGCGGCTATGTCGGCGCGCATGTGGACATCTCGGCGCAGGTGCTGATGCAGGAGCAGCTTGCGCGCGAGACCCGCCGCGCCGAGGCCGCGCTGGCGGCGCGCGCGCAGTTCCTCGCCAACATGAGCCACGAGCTGCGCACGCCGCTGAACGCGATCATCGGCTTTGCGGAGCTGATCCGGCTGGAGACGAAAGGGCCGCTCGACCCCGGCTATCAGGAGTTCGCGGCGACGATCAAGCAGTCGGGCGCCTTCCTCTTGAGCCTGATCGTGGACATCCTCGACATGTCCAAGCTCGACGCCGGGCAGATGCAGGTGCATCAGACCGAGGTCGATCCCGAACCGGCGATCCGCGAGGCGGTGGGGATGCTGTCGCTTCAGGCGCGCAAGAAAGGCCTCAAGCTGCGCCTGGCGCTGCCGCCCGCATTGCCCGCCGTATGGGCGGAGCGGCGCCGCGTGGTGCAGATCGTGCAAAACCTTGTGTCGAACGCGGTCAAGTTCACCGAAGCCGGGTCGGTCACGGTGTCGGCGGCGGTCGCGGGCGACATGCTGCGCCTCAGCGTCGCCGACACCGGGCGCGGCATGACCGAGGACGAGATCGCGCTGGCGCTGATCCCGTTCCAGCAGGTGCGCAGCCTTGACATGCGCGAAGCGCAGGAGGGCACCGGGCTGGGCCTGCCGCTGGTCAAGGCGCTCACCGAGTTGCAGGGCGGGCGGCTGAGCATCGAGAGCCAGCCCGGCGCGGGCGCCACCGCCAGCGTCACGCTGCCGCTGTCGATCCCGGCGCTGGAGAGCGGCGGCGCGGACGCGGCGGCGCAGAGCATGGCGTCCTGAACCGTCGCTCTCTCGATCATCACCGCCCGGCGCTGTGGCGCAGAAGATGCAGGTCGCGCCATGCGAGCAGCTGATCGGCGGCCGCGCGCCGACCGGCGCGACGCAACGCCTCGGCCTGTTCGGTCAGCGCCGCGCAATCTTCCGACAGCGCGTCGGGGATGGCGGCGTCGGCGCGCGCCTCGCTGTCGTCGTTCATGGCGCGGCGTCCTGGCTCAAGAGTGTGCGCGGTCCGTCATCGGCGCGCCGTCATTGTATTGACGTTGACGTAAGCGTAATATAGGAATTTACGATTGTTTGCGCCAGTCATGAAATGATCAATCAGTCAAAAATCAACGCATGACCGCCATGCACGCAGAGCATGGAGCCCAGAGCATGGCGCGCATGGCGCGCGCCGATGTGGACGGCGCCGCGCGCCGCTGCTATGAGCGCGCGGATGGTGATAGCGGCGCGCATCCGAATTAGCCGCCCGGCCTCCCGCAGCGGAGCGCCGGGACCCCTGCCGCGCGGCGCCTGAACGGGCGCAGCCGCCCTTCATCCAGCCCATTCGCGGGGAAACCATGTCCGCAGACAGCACCACCAGCGCCGCCGCCGAAACCACCGTTGGCGCTGCGCACGACTACAAGCACACCCTGTTCCTGCCCAGCACCGCGTTCCCGATGCGCGCCGGGCTGCCCGCGCGCGAACCCGAATGGCTGGCGCGCTGGGCGCGGATGGACCTCTACCGCCGCCTGCGCGAAACCTCCGCCGGGCGCCCGCCGTTCGAGCTGCACGACGGCCCGCCCTACGCCAACGGTCACCTGCACATCGGCCACGCGCTCAACAAGATCCTCAAGGACTTCGTGGTCCGCTCCCGCCAGATGCTGGGCTATGACTCGGCCTATGTGCCGGGCTGGGACTGTCACGGCCTGCCGATCGAGTGGAAGATCGAGGAAGCCTACCGCGCCAAGGGCCAGAACAAGGACGCGGTGCCGATCAACGAGCTGCGCGCCGAATGCCGCAAGTTCGCCGAAGGCTGGGTGGACATCCAGCGCGACGAGTTCAAGCGGCTGGGCGTGACCGGCGACTGGGACAACCCCTATCTCACCATGACCTTCGACGCCGAGGCCGCCATCGCCGGGGCGTTCCTGCAATTCGTGATGAACGGGTCGCTCTATCAGGGCAGCAAGCCGGTGATGTGGTCGCCGATGGAGCAGACCGCGCTGGCCGAGGCGGAGGTGGAGTATCACGACCGGCAGGTCGAGACGGTGTGGGTGAAGTTTCCGGTTGTCTCGGTCTCTGGAAGTGCGTTTCGGCCAAGCAGCGTAGATTACCCGACCAAGGAGAGCCGAATCGAGGCGATGAGCGACGCCACAACTGAGCTCCGAAAGTTGCTCCACGATGCGAAGATCGTAATCTGGACCACAACACCGTGGACGCTGCCCTCCAACCGCGCCATCGCCTATGGCGCCGATGTCGCCTACGGCCTCTACGCCGTCACCGAGGCGCCCGCCGACAACTGGGTGACGCCGGGCGAGCGGCTGATCATGGCCGACACGCTGGCCGAGAGCATCCTCTCCCGCGCCCGCGTGACCGGCTTCGAGCGGGTGCGCGGCGTCGCGGCGCACGAGCTGGCGGGC
>CAZRFB010000431.1:0-2628 GCA_964599185.1 uncultured Rhodobacterales bacterium
CATGCCGAAGCCGCCGAATTCCTCGGGGATGGTCAGGCCGAACACGCCGAGGTCGGCCATCTCGTCGATGATCGCCATCGGCACCAGTTCGTCCTTGAGGTGCCATTCGTGGGCGTGGGGAACCACCTTGTCGTCGGCGAAGCGGCGGAACTGATCGCGGACCATCTCGAATTCTTCTTCGAGGCCGCAGTCCCCGAAGGTCGCCGCGGCGCCACGCTCGACCATCAGCGCCACGAGGCGGGCGCGCGCCGCGTCGGTGTTGCCGTGCGCGATCAGCGCCTCGACCGAGTCGCCGCCGATCTCGACGCCCAGATCGGACAGCCGCGCCATCTCGCCTTGGCTCATCGGCAGGCCGCCGCGCAACTGCGCGAGATACTCGCCAAGCGCGATCTGGAGAATCAGACGCTCCATCTCGCCGAACTTGCCGTCGGTCTTCAGCCGCTGCGCCCAGCCGGTCATCTCGCGCAGCGATTCGCCATAGGTCGCGGCCCAGGCCAGCGCATGGGCGGCGTATTGCTCCGCCTCCAGCGCCGCGTTGGAGATCTTCGCGCCGGTCGAGACCCGCGCCTTCAGCGCGGCCTTCGCCTGCGCCAGCGCGGCGTCCACCGCCGCCACGGCGGCGGGAGCGTGGGCGAGAGGATCGAAGGCGGCGCCTTCGGCGACGAGCGGCGCGGCGGCCATGTTCATCATGCAGGTTCCCTGAGCCAGCGCCGATGGTGCGGCGCATCATCCTGTGTTCGCGGTTGCGGGATATCTAGCGCCGGACGGCGCGGCGGTCAACGGCGCGCGCAACATACTGTCTGTGGGTTAATGGGCGGCGGAATAATGTTGCGAGCGCCGGGCCGACGGATGATCGCCTCGCGCGCCCCGGCGATCACAGGCGCCCCGGTCCCGGCGGCGGGCGAAAGCCGAACGCCAAGAGGAGCGCGCCATCCGCGACAACGCCGGGGTCGGCGCGCGCGGCCGCCCATTCCTTGCGCATCCGCGAGCGGGGCGACTGCGGGCCGGTCCGGCGGTGGCGCTTTTGCACGGCGGGCGCGCGGACCACCCCCCCGATGGACGGGCACCCCGGACATGATTAGCCGCAGCCCGCCGCGACCCGGCTTGACGCCGCCCCCGCCGCCCGCTTCAACACCGCCGATCGCCCCGCCGGAGACGCGCCTTGTCCGCCATCGACGCCTTCATCGCGCAGCACGGGGTGGCCGGGCTGGTCGCCGCCGCCCTCGTCCTGTTTGTCGGCGGGCTGGCCAAGGGCGTCGTCGGCTTCGCCCTGCCTATGATCGCGATCAGCGGTCTGGGCGCCTTTCTGCCCGCGCCGACGGCGGTGGCGCTGTTCATCATGTCGGCGCTGGTCTCCAACACCTGGCAGACGCTGCGCGACGGCGTCGGCCCCGCGCTGGCGACGATGCGGCGATACTGGCTGCTGAATGCGATCCTGCTGCCGGGGATCCTGATCTCCTCGCAATTCCTCACCGTGATCGACGAGCGGATTTTCTTCACCACGCTGGGCGGGCTGCTGGTGGTCTTCGCGCTCAGCCAGCTTGCGGGCTGGCGCGCGACGTTTCTCGCCCGCTGGCCGCGCGTGGCGGAGATCGGCGCCGGGCTGATCGGCGGATTCGGCGGCGGCATGTTCGGGGTCTGGGGGCCGCCGGTGACGCTGTATCTGCTCGCCTGCGACACGCCCAAGGCCGACACCATGCGCGCGCTGGGGCTGGTGTTCGCGCTGGGCGCGATCACGCTGACGGCGGGTCACCTGATCTCGGGCGTGCTGAACGCGCAGACCTTGCCGCTGTCGCTGATGGGGATCGCGCCGGTGATGGCGGGCATGGCGCTGGGCTACGCCTTCCACGACCGCCTCGACCCGCGCACCTTCCGCCGTGCGACGCTGGCGGTGCTGGCGGTCGCGGGGCTGAACCTGCTGCGGCGGGGGGTGATGGGCTGAGGGGGGCGAACGCCTCCGTCCGCCAGCCGTTGGCTTAAGTGGCGCCTCGCAGTTGGCGTAAGGACCTTCCGAAAAGGTTTCGCAAGGGAACGTCGAGGGTTGGCGACAAGGAAGGCGCGGATGCCCTGGCGAAGAAATCTTCGTCAGGGTTTGTCATCGTCCGGACCGACGTCCGCCAGGCGCTCGGGAAGATCCGCCTTCGCATGGAGAAAGTCGACGACGATCACCGGATCCTGATCCTCGATGAACACGACGAAGTGTCCGCCGCACCGGCAAAAGCGAAACCGCGGGTCGAGCGTCGCATCGAAGACCTCGCGACAGGAGCGCGAGGGCGCCGTTCCGGCCGCGATCGCGTCGCATCGCTCAATCAGATCCGCCTCGTAGGTGTCGGCTTGTTTCTCCCCGAAGGTTTGCGCCGTCCATCGCGCGATATCGACGAGCGTGCTCTGCGCCTGGTGCGTCAAGCGCCAGGAACGGCCCGTCATCAGCTCTTTCGCGCAAGCGCAAAGGCGCGCCGGATCGCCTCGGCGCCGCTTCCAGGGGCGAGATGGCCATCGTCCGCCTCTGCGAGACCGCGCGAAAGCCGGGCGCGAAGCGCAGCAAACATCGCCTCATCCGCTTCGAGCAGCCTCAGGCCGGCGCGCAACGCCTCGGAGGCGTTCTGGTATCTGCCCGACGCCACCAGC
>CAZRFB010000432.1:0-3847 GCA_964599185.1 uncultured Rhodobacterales bacterium
ATCTACGGCATCTAGCCGGGCAACGACGTCAACCGGCTGATCCTCGACATTATCGCGGCCGACCAGTTCGGGCTGGGCAAGTTCCGGCTGGCGGAGAGCTCCGAGCAGGGGATGCTGGCGCAGGTCTCGCGCGCGGTGCAGCGCAAGGAGCACATCGTGTTCCTGGGCTGGGAGCCGCATCCGATGAACGCCAACGTCGAGATGGCGTATCTCTCGGGCGGCGACGCCGTGTTCGGCCCGGATTTCGGCGGCGCCACCGTGCACACCAACACCCGAGCCGGGCTGTCGGCGGCATGCCCCAATGTCGGCAAGCTGCTGGCCAACCTGAAGTTCTCGCTCAAGATGGAGAACGAGATCATGGGCGCGATCCTCAACGACGGGGCCGAGCCGCAGGCGGCGGCGAAGGCGTGGCTGACCGCCAACCCCGAGGTGCTGGGCGGCTGGCTGGACGGCGTGACCACGCTGGACGGCGCCGAGGGACTGTCGGCGGTGAAGGCCGCGCTGGGGTTGTAGGGGCGACGATGACGCCGGACGCGCATTTCGCCGCCGCCAGCGAGGCCCCGGCCCCCGCGCCGGGGCCTCGCTGGTTGGGCGTGGCGACGCCGGAGAGGCCCCGGCGCAAGGCCGGGGCGGCGACCGCGCGTGTAGCGACCGCGCCGCAGGGTGGCTGACCGGTGAGCTGGCTCACCGACGCCAAGATCCCGGTCGGCCAGACCGCGAAGGCCGCCGTCGATTGGCTGATCGCCAACGGCGGCTGGTTCTTCGATGGCTTGTCCGACGCGCTGGAAGTGCTGATCGCGGCGGCGCTCTGGGCGTTGCAGACGCCGCCGCCGCTGGCGGTGATCGCGGTGTTCGTCGCGCTCAGCTACTGGCTGCGCCGCTCGGCGGGCACGGCGGCGCTGGTGGCGCTGGGCCTTCTGTTCATCGTCAATCAGGGCTATTGGCGCGAGACCACCGAGACGCTGACGCTGGTGTTGTCGGCGGTGGTGGTGTGCATGGGGCTGGGGGTGCCGATCGGCATCGCCGCCGCGCACCGCCCGCGCCTCTACGCCGCGCTGCGCCCGGTGCTCGACCTGATGCAGACGCTGCCGACCTTCGTTTATCTTATTCCCGCGATTGTCTTTTTCGGCATCGGTATGGTGCCGGGGCTGCTGGCGACCGCCGTGTTCGTGCTGCCCGCGCCGATCCGGCTGACGCATCTGGGGGTGTCGGCCACGCCGCGCGAGCTGATCGAGGCGGGCGCCGCCTTCGGCGCCACGCGCGGCCAGATCCTGCGCAAGATCGAGCTGCCCTACGCCCTGCCGCAGATCATGGCGGGGCTGACGCAGACCATCATGCTGTCGCTGTCGATGGTGGTGATCGCGGCGCTGGTGGGCGCCGATGGCCTGGGCGTGCCGGTGGTGCGCGCGCTGAACTCGGTCAACACCGCGCTGGGCTTCGAGGCCGGGATGGTGATCGTGGCGCTGGCCATCGTGCTCGACCGGATGTTTCGCGGGCGCGACGCGCCATGAGCGGCGCCGAAGGCGGTTTTGCGCCGATGATCCGCTTCGACCGCGTCTCCATCGTGTTCGGGACCGACCCCGGCGCCGCGCTGCCGCTGATGGACGAGGGACTCAGCCGCGAGACGATCAAGGAGCGCACCGGCCAGATCCTCGGCGTGCACGACTGCGCGCTCGACGTCGGCGAGGGCGAGATCGTCGCGCTGATGGGCCTGTCCGGCTCGGGCAAGTCCACCCTGCTGCGCGCGGTCAACGCGCTGAACCCGGTGGTGCGCGGCGCCTGCACGGTGCGCGACGGCGAGACTTGGGTGAACCCCGGAACCTGCGACGCGCGGGCGCTGCGCGCCCTGCGCGGCGCCCATGTCGCCATGGTGTTCCAGAACGTCGCCCTGCTGCCGTGGCGCACGGTCGAGGACAACGTGGGGCTGGGGCTGGAGCTGGCGGGCGTGCCGGCGGCTGAGCGGCGCGCGCAGGTGCGCGCCCAGCTTGAGCTGGTGGGCCTCACCGAGTGGGGGCCGTGCCGGGTGAGCGAGTTGTCGGGCGGAATGCGCCAGCGCGTGGGCCTGGCGCGCGCCTTCGCCACCGAAGCGCCGATCCTGCTGATGGACGAGCCGTTCTCCGCGCTCGACCCGCTGATCCGCGCCCGGCTCCAGGATGAGTTGCTGACGTTCCAGCAGCAGTTGAAAAAGACCATCCTGTTCGTCAGCCACGATCTCGACGAGGCGGTGAAGCTGGGCCAGCGCATCGCGATCATGGCGGGCGGGCGCATCGTGCAGCAGGGCGCGCCGCAGGAGATCGTGCTGCGCCCCGCCGATACGTATGTGGCCGATTTCGTCGCGCATCTGAACCCGGTGTCGGTGCTGCGCGCGGGCGATCTGGCCGAACCGGCGCGACCGGACGCGCCCGCGCAGGTCACGCCGCAAACGCCGATGGCCGAGGTGCTGCGGCTGCGCGTCGCCGAGGGCGGGCCGGTGCGGGTGGGCGGGGCCAGGGGGGCGGCGACTGACGCCCTGATCCGCGACGACGCGATGTTTCGCGCCCTGACCGGCGCGCTGAGCGGCGCGCAGGCGGAAGGGCGGTCGGCCGCTGGGCGGGACACGGCGACCGGCGCCGGGTTCGCGCCGCCGCAGGACTGAGCGTCGCGCTGCGCCCGCAGGACTGAGCGTCGCCTTGCGCGCGCCGGGCATCGCGTCGCGCTGCGCGCGCAGGACTGAGCGTCGCCTTGCGCGCGCCGGGCATCGCGTCGCCTTGCGCGCTGCGCGCGGGGGGTGATAGGGATTTGAAAAAGGCGTCCGGGGGGCGTGCGCAGGGGGCGAAATGGGTGAACGGCAAACAGCTTACGACTTTGAAGGCCTGATGCGCTGCGCGCGCGGAGAGCTGTTTGGCCCCGGCAACGCCCAGCTTCCCGCGCCGCCGATGCTGATGATGGACCGCGTCACCGCGATCGAGGAGGACGGCGGCGCGCACGGCAAGGGCCGCATCGTCGCCGAATTCGACATCAAGCCCGACCTGTGGTTCTTCAAGTGCCACTTCCTCGGCGATCCGGTGATGCCCGGCTGTCTGGGCGTGGACGCGCTGTGGCAGCTGACCGGCTTTTTCCTTGGCTGGAAGGGGATGCCGGGCAGGGGCCGCGCGCTGGGCGTGGGCGAGGTCAAGTTCTCCGGCATGGTCACGCCTGAGGTGCGGCTGGTGCGCTATATCGTGGAGTTCAAGCGGATCATCGACCGCAAGCTCAAGCTGGGCATCGCGGACGGGGTGATGGAGGCCGACGGCGCCCCCATCTACAACACCACGGACATGCGGGTGGGCCTGTTTCAGGACGCCCAGACGGTCTGAACGGACGGCCTGAGCCATCCGGCGGGCCGGTGCGGATAGGGGAGGCTGGCCCATGCGGCGGGTGGTCGTGACTGGTTTGGGGATCGTCTCCTCGATAGGCAACAGCGCCGATGCGGTGACCGCGGCGCTGCGCGAGGGGCGCTCCGGCATCCGTTTCGCGCCCGATTACGCCGAGCACGGCTTTCGCTGTCAGGTGCACGGGCAGCCGCAGATCGACCTCGACGCGCTGATCGACAAGCGCCATCGCCGCTTCATGGGCGACGGCGCCGCCTACAGCTATGTCGCCATGCAGCAGGCGGTGGCCGACAGCGGGCTGACCGAGGCGGAGATCAGCCATGAGCGCACCGGGCTGATCATGGGCTCGGGCGGCCCCTCGACGAAAAACCTGTTTCTGGCGCATCAGATCGTGATCGAGAAGGGCAGCCCGAAGCGGATGGGGCCGTTCATGGTCACCAAGGGCATGTCGTCCACCACGTCGGCCTGTCTGGCGACGCCGTTCCACATCAAGGGCG